>JBLHWH010000265.1:0-7576 GCA_047628935.1 Halioglobus sp.
TGTAGGTGGAGATGAAACAGGGATAAAGGTGAATGGAGAGAAATGGTGGATATGGGTATGGCAAAACGTTAAAAATACATATTTGACAGCTTCAGACAATAGAGGATTTCAAACCATAGAAACGCTATTGGCAAAAGGCTTACCAAATGCCATAGTCGGTTCAGACAGATGGGCGGCGCAATTAAAAACACAAACGAAAGGAAAACAGATTTGCATTGCACATTTACTAAGAGATTTGGTGTATTTGATAGAATTAGAAAAAACAAAATGGGCACAACAATTCAAAATATTGTTGCTCCAGGCATTAAAACGAAGAGAGGAATGTGAAATAAACCAGACACCATTAGAAGCAACGGATCAAAAAGCCAAAGATTTGGAAGATCAAATGGATAAACTTTTAATGGAATATGTTGACAAAGAAAAATACCCGAAAACCCTAACCTTTCAAAACTCTATGCTCAAACATAGACCCCATTTGTTTACCTTCCTATATTATTTGGAAGTGCCTCCAGATAACAACGGTTCAGAACGAGCCATTCGAATGGCAAAAATCAAACTTAAAATATCAGGTATGTTTAAATCAGAGCAACATGTCTTTTGTACCCTTAGATCAGTTTGTGATACTTTGAGAAAACGAAATCTAAAGATGCATTTTTACATGATGAAAATAATTCAAACTTAGCCTTTTTTGATACCTGAGTAGTTACAAAGAGCTTAATAAGGATTCCCGTTTGTTATTCTGAAAATTATTTGTATTTTTCAACTAATTACAGATGAGACCAAGATTGTAGATGACCAATTATATCCGTTTATATTCAGATACTACTTGTTTAAACATGATAATTGTTTAGGAGGAGTGGGATTGTCTAAATTTTGATTATCAGTTGGGTTGTGTTGAACACAT
The DNA here is from genome assembly GCA_047628935.1 of Halioglobus sp. Classification (GTDB taxonomy): domain Bacteria; phylum Bacteroidota; class Bacteroidia; order Chitinophagales; family Saprospiraceae; genus CAJXUU01. The sequence goes on from JBLHWH010000265.1 coordinate 905, forward strand.
ATCAGGTATATCTGATAGGTGGTGAAAAGGTGATCATATCCATTTGTTATGGTGCATATAGATAGAAATAGAAGAAATGAATGAACTGAAAATCACAGGAGGTGCAAGAATTGGAAGGGCAAACGCTACTTTCCCTTTTGCGACTTTAAAGGTAAACAGAAACCAATTAGAATTAAATGCCGCAATCATAGGTAATTTAGTTTTTCAGCCGTCAGACGTAAATTCAATAGAACAGTATACTCAAATTCCAATTATTGGACAAGGAATTAAAATCAAACATAATGTTGATTCATACGATAAAAAAGTGATTTTTTGGACATTCAAGAATCCAGAATCTGTAATTAGCCAAATTAAGAAAACTGGATTTCTCAACAATCAAAATGAATCAACTACTTATACAAATGAATTGGTAAGAGAGAGACAAAGACATGGAGGGTTCCCAATAAAGAAATCATTTGCAATTGGTGCGGTAGTTCTTTGGAATCTTCTTTTTCTGATAGACTTCATTCCATTCTTTAAAGGTGAAACTGAAGCATTACCAATTGGAAATGGAGTATTAACGGCACTCGGGTTATTGTTTACAAGTGCTTTGCTAAGTCTTGTCTCTTCCGATTTTAGAAGCATAGTATTAAAAGATGTAAGAATTCTTGAAGACGTTAAAAAGTTTTCAATTTTCGTCATGATAATAAGCGGTATTATGTTGTTAAGCTTTGGACTAATGCCAAATTGATAAATTGAAATACGACACCATAACAAGCGATGAACATGTCAGATTGGATATCGCCAAATCAGCCAGATATCGCCGATCCGTTACCAAAAGCTTACAGCCATGTCAAAACTATTATCAAACTACCACCCAACTCCATAACCCCAATTCCTTTTACTATCTTAGAGTTCACATAATTAACCTTATCCGGACACGCTGCATTCAGCAAGTCCAAACAACTTAAAACTACCCCAACATGAATAACCTTTGGAAAACCATGCTACCTGATCTTCTCCCTGAATATTATACGCCAGAAGGCACAAAGAAGAAGATTTACACTAAACGGACCAAGAAGTTGATGAAGATCATCGATGAAGGTATCGACACTACTAAAGCACCACGTGATATAGCCATTATAGGTGCGGGCATGTCGGGAATGGTAGCAGCTTCGTTGCTCGCAGGGGCAGGTCATAAGGTCGCAATATATGAAGGAAGTACACGTGTAGGTGGAAGGATATTAACAATTAGAAAACCATTTACCCATGATTTTATGGGGGAAGCGGGAGCGATGAGATTGGTTTCAAGCTATCAATTGGTCTATAAATACATTCAGAAATTTAAGTTGAAGACATTTGACTTTATCAATCATGACAAAGATAAAAAGGAGCTGATATTTGTCAATAATGTGAAGGTCACCCGTGAAGAATATGAGAATAATCCTGACATCCTTAAATTCAAAACGGTAGGTGATGAGCGATGCAAAACCGCACAAGAATTGTGGACGAATGCGCTAACACCAATACTAGACATGCTAACCCCAAGTGCTAATCCTAAAAAAAATAAAGATACTGTAGCAAATTGGGCCAAGATCATTGAGCGATACGGTAATCAATCGGTTAGATATTATTTGAAGGAGGAAGCAAAGCTTTCTGAAGGTGCTATTGAAATGATCGAAGTAATGCTAGATCTGGAATCCCGCTCAAATCTCAGCCTTATCCAACAAATAGTAGAGGTAACTGACCATGATCCCAATGCTACGTATAGCGGAATAAGTGGAGGGATGGACCGTTTGCCAAAGGAGTTTTATAAGCACCTTGAAAAACTGGGAGTTGCTTTCCATTTCAATCATATGTTAGTAGGCATAGACAGGAGAAAAGACAAAAAGAAATCTTTAACCTTGCATTTTGAAGGAAGCAAACCCCGAAAATCTAATCTTGGTGTAGGGGGTGGTGTGCCTGCAGAGCCCGTGCAAAAAAAGATAAAAACGCAATCAGTTATTTTAACGATTCCATTTCCTGGAATGCGTACCCTCAAGGTAAATCCTCCATTTTCTCAAAGCAAGAGGAAGGTGATCAGGGAGCTCAATTATAATGCTTCGACCAAAATATTTTTACAATTTAGCAAACGTTTTTGGGAAACCAAGTATGGAATATACGGAGGACAGGTAGTGACCGACCTAGCGTCTAGATTTATTTATTTTCCGAGTACTGACTTTAAGACTAAGAATGGGGGTGTTGTAATTTCTAGTTATACATGGGCTACTGAAGCCCGTGGGTGGGATTCATTAACAGAGGAACTAAGGATCGAGTATACTTTAAATGATCTCGCCAAGATTTTTGGAGAAGAGATTCGCGACCATTTTGTTGTTGGGACATCTCATTCCTGGTTGCTTGATATCTATTCAACAGGAGAAGCTGCTATGCTTTCACCAGGCCAATTTGAAGAGTTGGAAGGGTTTATCCAAATGCGAGAAAACAATATCCATTTTGGTGGGGATGCAACTTCGTTTAAAATAGCGTGGATAGAAGGTGCTATAGAAGCAGGAATTCGAACTGCACTTGAAGTCTCTAAGGAGGGCAAAAAATTAAAGGAACTTTTCAATATGTAGCGCTAAGAGATTGTGTTAATCTCACCCTTTTTATATTTAGATTGTTAATGTGTTGATATCAAAAAAAAAAACAATTTCAGCAATAGCGGTTGATATTTCTGGGAGTAGGGTAGTGAGTTGAAGATATTCACTTATTATACTAATCAAGAATAGAAAAGCAAGAATCGTACTAGGTCTTCGTTAAGGTATTCATAGGAAATTATCGACTAATTCAAGAATTATCCAAATTAGACATGTCCTTGGTTAGTGACAGAATTTATCATTTGGAATCATCTTCTTGAACAAGTTCAATTCGTAATAAAGAACTAAATCTCTTGCATGTTGTTCACTATATAGTTAACCTTGAGTTGTGGAGCGTCAAATTGGTCTTTATGGAAATTATTTCTTTGAATTTTATGAGAAGCAAGCCGATAGGGTGAAGGACAAGATAGATTATGTACTTGATCTTATTCGAAGTGAAGAAAGAGTGCCAAAGAAATTCTTAAACTTCTTAATTGGTACTGATGGTCTATACGAAATCAAGATAACGACTGTATTTAGCGACATTCGGATATTTTGCTTTTTCGATGAAGGAAGATTGGTGGTGCTGACCAATTGTTTTGTAAAGAAGTCACAAAAGACTCTAAAGAAAGAATTGGCAATCAAATTCAAAAAATAGTATTTCAAAATCAGGAAATTTAAGTCATGAACAATTTAACAACATTTGAAGATCACTTAACAAAGCGGCGAGGTGAAAAAGGTTGAGCCTAGAGCAAAGTTTGATGCGGACGCTCTTGCGCTTAGATTAGGTGCTATGCTCCAAGAGGCAAGAAAAGAGGCTGAAATGACTCAAGAGCAATTAGCCGAGAAAACGGGAACTAAGAAGAGCTACATATCTAGAATAGAGACAGGTAAGAGTGATATTCAACTTAGTACATTCTATAGACTTATAGAAGTTGGATTGGGGAAATCACTGAACATAAGTATTGGGTAAGAGATGAAGCCATAAGACAGTACATGACATAATGCTTCGTCGGGCCTCTGTAATTACCTAATAAGTTATATCAATTTTATGCTTTATAGTTATAAATTTGATGGGTATAGTCAAGGCTAAATGCGAAGGTTTATCTAAGAACTAAAGCGAATATTTTAAAGCTGCCGATAGTTATCCTATAATAACATATGCGAAATTTTAGAGAAGAAATAGTATTTTATGAAAATGAGAAAATTTACCAAGCTAAAAATGCTCATATTATTGATTTTGTTCTACCCATTACTGGGAAATAGTCAGTCGATTGACCATTGGGAAGCTGTTGTATTGGCAGAGAACGACTGGAAGTATCAAGTGGGCGTTTCTGAGCCATCACAATCATGGATTCAGTTAGGATTTGACGATAGTTCTTGGAATACAGGGAAGGGTGGCATAGGGTATGGCGATGGAGATGACGAAACCATTATTAGTCCAGCCCATTCCGTTTATTTGCGGAGGCAATTTGATATTATTGATACCTCCTTAATCTCGGCACTTTCTCTTTATGTGGATTATGATGATGCATTTGTAGCTTATATCAATGGTGTTGAAATTTGTCGAGCAAATATTGGAACCGTCGGTGTTGCACCAGCATATAACGATCCAGTAGATGTTGACCGCGAAGCATTGCTCTACCAAGGGGGGCTTCCAGAGGTTTTTCCAATAACTAAGTCCTTATTCAATAATGGAAATAATATTTTGGCCGTACAAGTGCACAATGATGGTCTAGGATCATCAGATCTTACATCGCTCGTATTTTTATTGGCTGGTATAAAAGATGGGTCCAACAATTACCAGTCGGTACCGAGTTGGTTTACGGAACCTTTTATATCATTTACATCATCCAATTTGCCGATTTTTGTAATAAATACCGATGGTCAGACTATTGTGGATGAACCAAAAATCGTTGCATCGCTTGGTGTGATTGACAACGGTGAAGGAAATCTAAATTTGCTGACGGATAATTATAATGGCTACAATGGAAAAATAGGAATAGAGATAAGGGGATCGTCGTCTCAGGATTTTCCTAAAAAGAACTATGGCTTTGAAACCCGTTTGGCAGACGGAGAAAACAATAACGTTTCACTGTTGGGTTTACCCATAGAAAATGATTGGATCCTTTACGGGCCTTATTCTGATAAAAGCCTGATGCGTAATGTGCTTTCATTTCATATTGGTCGACTGACGGGGGAATATGCCTCACGGACTAGATGGTGTGAGGTGGTCATTGATGGTGATTATAAGGGACTATATGTTTTGATGGAGAAGATCAAACGGGATAAAAACCGAGTGGATATTTCCAATCTAAAAGTGACGGATACGGTAGGTATAGATCTAACAGGAGGCTATATTTTTTCTGTCGATCGAGATGAAGGGCCATTGACAGGTTGGGCATCACCTTATAACAACAAGCCATTCTACCGTTATCGAGACCCTAATTATAAAGATCTAGCACCGCAACAGAAGACCTATCTAAAAGACCATATAACGCTATTTGAAGAAGTGGTTGACAACTCCACCAGCTCGGAGGATTATAGTCAATATATTGATGTTCCTTCCTTTGTAAACTATTGGATTGCCACTGAGATGTTTAAGCACATTGATAATTATAAGTTCAGCTTTTTTATGTACAAAACGAGGGACGATAAAGGAGGAAAGATACATTTTGGACCGCTTTGGGATCTTAATCTGGCTTATGGCAACTATGATTTCGGTCAAGACCCTGGGCCGGAGGGTTGGTCGTATGTATGGGCAAGTCTACCTTTTTTGAGACCCTCATGGATATTTGACATGTCGGAGGATGAGGATATTCAAAACCAGATTAGTTGTAGATGGAGTGAACTGAGGCAAAATAAACTGAGAACAGATAGTTTGCTCAATTTTATTGATACTCAGGCAGCAATAATTGAAGATGCTCAGATTAGAAATTTTAGGAAATGGCCAGTATTGGGTACCTACGTGTGGCCTAATGAATTTATAGGTCAAGACTATGAAGAAGAGCTCGATTATCTCAAAACATGGCTGACTGATCGATTGGAATGGATGGATGATAACATGGTCGGTTTTTGTGATCCTTCTTCAAATTCCAGTGAAGAATTGGAGCGTTCAGAAATAGTAGTTTTTCCAAATCCATTTCATTCGAAAGTTACCTTCAAATTTAAGGGGCCCCACAATGAAGATTACAAAATTACTCTTTTTGATATATTAGGCAGAGCAGTCCTAGAATATGAATTAGAACAGGAATTGTCGGTGCAGCTCTCTATGGAGTCCTTTCCCAAGGGCATGTATTTTTTCCGAATTCTCGAAAGAGGCCGCTTGGTTCATTCTGGTAGATTGGTGAAAGAGGAATAGATGAACTGACAAGCTCGAACAAGTGCTGTACTGCTATATTTTATGCCTTTTGACGCTTGTTCTTTTCAGAATTAAAAACAAGTATTGTCATAGGATGGGTTTTTGAAAGGAAGCATCTTTACAGATAGAGCGTATAATCGAAGTGTATAAGCTGTATTCTAGAGTTCATGAGGTCGAAATATGATTTCCATTTTCCAATTGATTTCTATTTTCATTATATCCTTATAGATCAATTTCTTATTCTATTTTAAACTAGTATTATCTGAATATATACGGTTATATACGGATAACACTAGGCTATTTGCCCTAAAAAGGAAAAGCTATGTATTTTGGTATATTTGTATGCGTATAAAAGATAGTTAGCTGCAAGCGTGTGCTCTGAATGGAAACCGAGACCATTGATTTATCAAATAAACTTGGCGACCAATGCTGTAATTAAGATGGAGGTAGGTCCTCCGTAGACGCCGTGCAGGCGGAGTCTACAAATCACCTTATGGTGCTGGAGAAGTGATTCTCTGGTATTGAGCGTTTAAGGAAAAGGTTTGGTAAGACGGGTCAGATAGGAATAGAAAAGATGAATGTAAATGAATCACTGATGAAATGTCGAGAAAACGAACAGTCTGTCGAAACTGCAATAAGCTTGTGTTTGCAGGATAAGAGCATAACGGATAACCTGACTTACTGGTTGTGCGACAGGCGGCATATAGGTGGCATGAT
>JBLHWH010000266.1:0-7545 GCA_047628935.1 Halioglobus sp.
GTAACACAACAGTTTTGTTCCAAATTGGGATTTGAATGTCTCCCGATCCAGTGATTTTAATGTTTTCATAGCTTTAATTTATACTACAAAGTGCAACTTAATCTGTTGACAAACAATTTTTTGAGACTTAAATGGGTAAGCCTAAAGCTTTATTTTAGCAATGGATTTCTTTATTTTAATCGACTTCACAAATACGATACGAATTAAGGAAGACTTTGGCTCAATAGAACTGAATTGAATTAAGATCTTGTAATTCTGTTGTGCTATTGTACTTATCAATATGAAAAATGTAAACAATCCTTTTCTATGTAAGACTTGGTTATGAAAGGAGTAATTGGATTTGAGTTTTGCTATATTGCAGGAGATAAATTTAATTTGGAGATGGTCGTAAATATGAAGACAGCACAGGACACTAAGCATAATGTAAGCTTTGCTATCGCTGTAGCTTTCATATAATCTCGGACGTTAACATATTTAATATTCAATAACCATAAAAAACCTTAAAAATGAAAAAAACAAATGCCAAGTGGCCAAAGACCACAAAATCTTACAAAGAATTAAAAAATCAGATCAAGAAAGATAAAAACTTTAATCTTGCGCTGTATACTTCTTTAATGATAGCACAGAATAGAGGCAAGAGTGAATTGCATCCTGATCTCTACAATGCTATAGATAATGTATTCGAAGGGGATGGGTGGCCAACTTCACCAGAGGCATACCTAGAATATGTGGAGCAATATCTGGTTTTAATACCTAATGAAATCGATGATCTTATGTATCCAGATGCCTGGAGCAGTGATGATACACAAAATGGCTATAATCAGAAAGTATATGATCTGTTGTGCCATTTCTATTTCCTTGTAGATCAGACTTTGCCAACATCAAACAGTACGTTACAATCCTATAAAAGAGGGAAATTTGTTTTTGCTGACTGGTTGCGTGATTTTGCTGTTGAGTGGGGCGCATTTCTTGATACAAAAGAGTCCCTTCCAATGTCAGCGATGGCCTCTTTTATGGCAGATTCAATGTACAATATTCCGCTCTATAGCGATAATGCAAAGAAGTGGAAAACCTTTAATCAATTTTTCTATCGAGAGTTTAATGGTGCGGATAAAAAAGGGCACTCTCCACTAAGGCCGATCGCTGAACCTGGAAATAATAATGCAATCACTTCTCCTGCGGATTGTACCTACAAAGAGATGTATCCCATCGATAAAAAAGGGAATGTGCTTGGTATAAATGGAGAGCCGACCAGCCTGAAATTAAAGAACACTCACACTATAAGTACCGTAAGTGATTTGCTACAAGATAAAAAACTAGCTGAAGCATTCCATGGAGGTACATTTGTACATTATTTTCTAAGTCCGTTTGACTATCACAGGTTTCACTCACCTGTTGACGGAACTGTAAAAGCGTGCAAAGCTGTTCGGGGGGAAGTTTTTCTCGATGTAGAACTTAATGGTGATGGTGAGTTTCATGCTCCTGACAGTTCACAAGGAGGATATGAATTTCAGCAATCCAGAGGTGTTTTTGTTGTTGATGCAGGTAAGACGGTAGGCCTTGTTGCAGCAGTACCTATTGGAATGGCACAGGTTTCAGGTGTAGACATGTATACAAATCTCAAAGGAAAGAAGGTAAAAAAAGGAGATGAGTTCGGCAAGTTTATGTTTGGTGGATCCGATACGATACTACTGTTTCAGAAGAATCCTAATTTGTACTTATGGAAAAATGATCCGGCACACCAACCTATCCACTTCCAATTTGGCCAAGTATCTGCCTATTGGGATGTGAGGAAATAAGAATAATTGAAATTTTGCGTAATGGTCTGTGCATTGTCGTAACTATCTTATAGTTAGCTGCACTATGCACAGGCCTATGTGATTTCTAGGCAATTATGCTGACTAATAAATAATTAGAAATAGAAGAATGTAGAATAACATGCTAGCTCTGAATGAGCGACATTTCTATAGCAATGGGTTTAGACCCATTGGAATAGGATAAGCCATACAATTTGAGCTATGAAGGAGCGGCATTATAAAAGTTGCCATGCCATATTATACGGGATTGAAATACGGAAAATGATAATGTCACCCTTTCAGGGTTGGTAATAGATGAGGGAAGAGGTTTTATCGTTGATGTATAAATTTTTATTGGCTTTTTTGATTACGGTATAAAATGATTTGTATTCCATGTTTCGTTCAGTCACCTAAATTGAACAGAGCTACTATCGTATAAGTATACTCATCCATTTTAAGACGGCACATAAAAACATTTCGTCTATTTTTATGCATTAAAATAGAACAGATGACATTTAAGAATCTCATTAATCGTTCAATAAATTTAGAAGGTATGGTTGTGTAGCTGTACCTTTATTAATTTTCCTATTCCGCTTTTATTTCACCGAACTTCGTTTACTTTTGCCCCTTATAAAAGATAAGAATGAAAAAATACACTATTGCTATACATGGAGGAGCGGGTACATTGGTAAAGGGCAACATGACACCAGAGAAGGAAAAAGCCTACAGAGATAGTTTAGATCTAGCAATCACTAATGCATATGCTATGCTAGAAAGAGGAAATTCTGCTCTGGAAGCTGTAGAAGAAGCTATTGTCACGCTAGAAAACAGTCCACTTTTTAATGCTGGAAAAGGAAGTGTTTTTACATCTGAAGGAACACATGAAATGGATGCATCTATAATGGATGGCAGTAATTTAAAGGCTGGAGCTGTAACAACTATAACTGGAATTAAAAATCCTGTCACGTTGGCTAAGGATATTATGCTGCATACGGAGCATGTCTTTCTCGCAGGTGATGGTGCTATGCAATTTGCAAAGTCAATGGATTATGAAATTTTAGATCCATCCTATTTTTATGATGAGCTTAGGCATAAACAATGGCTGAGTATAAGGGATACAGATAATTTTCAATTGGATCATTCTACTTCGGCTACGCTCAGTAGCCCAGGTTCGGCTACGCTCAGTAGCCCAGGTTCGGCTACGCTGAGCAAGGTTACTGAGCGAAGTCGAAGTAACCATATAAAAGATTCGAAATTTGGAACGGTCGGAGCTGTAGCATTAGATCAAGATGGAAATATAGCCGCTGCCACATCAACTGGAGGAATGACAAACAAACGATTTGGCAGAGTAGGGGATAGCCCTATGATAGGGGCAGGGACCTATGCTAATAATTTGACTTGCGCAGTATCTTGCACAGGAAGTGGAGAATACTTTATCAGAGGAGTGGTAGCGTATGAAGTATCAGCTTTAATGGAGTTCAAAGGACTTAGCCTTGAAGCGGCGGCCTCTGAAGTAATCAACAATAGACTCCTGAAAATTGGTGGAGATGGTGGTCTCATCGCTGTAGATGTGCACGGCAATGTTACAATGCCTTTTAATACTGAAGGTATGTATAGGGCTATGATGACATCAGAAGGAAAAAAAATAATTTCGATCTACAAAGATTAGGTTAGTTCTAAACGGTGATGCATAGGTTGCGGCTCCACTTTACGATCTTTGAGAAAAAACTTATCTGAATGAGATAGCACGTGGACTCTTAGATTAGTTAGTGTTAGTGGTGTCTCATCCTCTAGTAATTCGTGATTATTATGACCAAGATCATGACCATCGAATATGATGACCATTCCAGATCCTATAACTGTCATTTCGTTCCCTTTTTTTATGATAAGACCAGTGTCTTCTGCCAATCCAATCCCTAACAAAATAGGATGCTTAGCTACAGCTTCTGATACTCTACCAAACCGACCTCTCATGATGAAGTGAGTATCGAACATTACATTGGGTAATAGGCTAAGGCCATGGTACATACGAACAGCACCTTTGATAAATGACTCCGTGCTACTTCCACCCGCTATCATTTCCTTAGACATAGCCATCGCTCCAGCACTCGTTCCAGCAATGACAAACCCTTCTTCATTTTGATATCTAGTTGATAAGATCTCATGAAGTTGAGTACCCTCTATTTTATCAGTAATCTTACTTTGATCTCCACCAGAAAACATGACGCAATCTGCTTCTCTTATAGCTTTTAGATTATGTGGTAAGTCTGTTTTACTTTTATCATCAATATCCAGAACTATGACATTCTTACAGCCCAATTTGTCAAAAGCTGAGAGGTAATTAGCACCCACTTCTATAGGGATGCTTGAGGCTGTAGGGATGACTACAAATAACCCGTCTGGTCCACCACTTTCTTTAACAACCTGGTAAAGAATACCTTCACTTATAAACTCTAAGCTATATTGTTCTGTAACTTCTACTCCTTTGTCTTCATTTCCTCCTATTGGGATCAATGTACCTTTAGGTTCTATCATATTCTTTCTCTTTTCTTTTTCCTCAATGCGGGCACAAAAGTAAGTTTAATAAACCTATAAACGATATCTATGATATGTTAAAAAGCTATTTGTCAACTGAATAGTGTAATAAATGCCTAGTCTTAGTTCTATAATTGAAATGCAAAAGAGAAGGTAATCTGAAATTCTTCCAAATAAAAGCATGATATTTTCATAAGTATTCAAAATAATTAGATACATTTCGTATTGATCTTGAAATAATCCTTATTTAAAATATATACAAATGAAAATAGTCTCTATCAATGCAATGAAGGGTCCGAATTATTGGTCAGTGCGTAGACATAAGTTAATTGTGATGGTCTTAGACCTTCAAGAAATGGAAGAACTTCCATCTAACAAGGTAGATGGGTTCTACGAACGAATCACTACTATGTTTCCTACCATGTATGAACATCGATGTTCTGTAGGGACTCCAGGTGGATTTTTTGAGAGGATGAAAGAAGGCACATGGATGGGGCATATTATTGAACATATTGCCCTAGAACTACAGACTTTGGCAGGTATGGATGTAGGATTTGGTAGGACAAGGGGTTATGGTGAAGAAGGTGTTTATAACGTGGTGTTCGCGTATATAGAAGAGAACGTAGGACGGTATACCGCAAAGAAATCAGTAGCAATATGTGAAGCACTTATCAAAGGGGAGCCATACGATATGACTGATGATATCCAGAATATGCGTGAAATGCGAGAGGACTCTCGATTGGGTCCGAGCACAGGGTCGATAGTGGCAGAGGCGCAAAGCAGAGGAATCCCATGGATTAGGCTCAATAAGTATTCTCTTTGTCAGCTAGGGTATGGTGCCAATCAAAAAAGAATACAAGCAACAGTCACAAGTGAAACGAGCAACATCGGCGTAGAAATTGCTTGCGATAAAGAAGATACCAAATACCTTTTAGAGCAAGCCGAAGTGCCTGTCCCAAGAGGTGAGATCATTCGCAGAGAAAGTAGTCTAGAGGACGCATGCGATTATGTGAAGTTTCCATTAGTAATTAAACCAATTGATGGCAATCATGGAAGAGGAATTACCGTAAATATCAATTCCTACGAGGAAGCTGTGCCAGCTTTTTATGAAGCACAGAAAGTCTCTAGATCTGTTATCGTGGAGAGATTTATTACGGGTGAAGATTATCGACTTTTGGTCGTAAATCATAAATTAGTAGCGGGCGCCAAAAGGACACCTGCGCATGTAGTTGGAAATGGGACTAATACGATCAAAGAACTAGTTGATATAGTCAATAGCGACCCAAGAAGAGGGTATGGACATGAAAAAGTGCTGACAGCAATAAAAATCAATGAATTAACAAAAAACTTAATAGCTGCAGCGGGTTATACTTCAGATTCTATATTGCCTAATGGAGAAACATTAATATTAAAAGATACTGCAAATCTTAGTACTGGAGGAACGGCAGAAGATGTTACAGATATTATTCATCCTGCAAATGTTTTTATGGCAGAGAGAATATCCAAAATAATAGATTTAGATATCTGCGGTATTGATATAATGACCAAAGATATTAGTCAGCCGGTTGAAGATGTAGGAGGAGCTGTATTGGAGGTAAATGCTGGGCCTGGATTTAGAATGCACTTAGCACCAACAACAGGTTTGCCAAGAAATGTTGCGGCACCAGTAATTGACAAACTTTTTCCTCCTGGTTCGACGTCAAGAATTCCAATTATAGCTGTAACGGGTACGAATGGCAAGACAACGACGACAAGGTTGATTGCCCACATGGCCAAGATGAAGGGATACAAAGTTGGATATACTACATCTGATGGGGTGTATATCCAAAATAGACTTCTGATGACTGGTGATTGTACAGGGCCCGCAAGTACGGAATTTGTGCTTCGTGACCCTACTGTCAATTTTGCTGTGTTAGAGTGTGCACGAGGAGGATTGCTAAGAGCTGGTCTTGCTTTCAAAAACTGTGATATAGGAATTGTAACGAATGTCGCCGAAGATCACCTTGGTCTTAGAGGCATCCACACGATAGAACAATTGGCAAAAGTGAAGGGTGTTATTCCTGAAACAGTCTTGCCAGATGGATATGCAATATTGAATGCGGATGACGAATTGGTTTATGAAATGCGTAAGAAGGTTGAGTGTAATGTGGCTTTGTTTTCATTAGATGAGAACAATATCCATATTAGAGCAATTCAAAAAAGAGGAGGACTTTGCGCAATTTATGAAGATGGATTTATCACAATTTGCAAGGGGGAATGGAAAATGAGAATAATGAAAGCTGCAAATGTTCCATTAACTTTTGGTGGTAAAGCAGTTTTTATGATTCAGAATGTACTGCCAGCAGTGTTGACAGCTTATATCAAAGGTTTTTCAATGGAAGATATTAAGATGTCATTAGAGACGTTTATGCCTTCTCCATCACAGACGCCAGGACGTCTAAATCTCTTTAAATTTAGAGAATTTAGTATTATTTTGGATTATGCTCATAATCCATCAGGAATGAGAGCATTAAAGCAATTTACCGATAACCTGGAAGCGAGCCATAGGGTGTGTATCATTGCTGGAATTGGAGATCGAAGGACTGAAGACAATAATGAAATAGGCAGTATAGCAGCAGAGATGGCCGATGAGATCATTATTCGTCAAGACAAGCGATTAAGAGGGAAGACAGAAGAGGAATTAATTAGCATGCTTGATGATGGAATCAAGATGACGGATCCTAATAAAAAGATAACGATCATCCCGTCAGAAAAAGATGCAATTCTTTACGCTGTGAAAAATGCTAAAAAAGGTACACTAATCATATTGTGCAGTGATGTTGTGCCAGACGCTCTTGAATTAGTGAAAAAGCTCAAGGAAGAAGAAGAGGGTGAAACATATCAGTTTTCTAAAGAAGATATTCCAAATATGGCGTAGAGGAGAAGTACTGAATATATTTTTATTGGGTTGAGGTGAATTTTTATTCCAAAGATTAATTATGGCGGTAGCCGTTTTATTCGAGTATTACTCGTGTATATACGGATAGTAAAAGTATTCATTTTTGTAATTAGTTGATTATTTGGGCTAAATCATATTTTAAGGTGCTAGAGTTATCTTTGTATTAAAATCAAAAGATGAAAGTTACAACAAATAAAAGCCAAGAAGATTTATATCGGACATTATGATCTATGCATGTACCATCGTCCTATTTAGATTATTTTGAATTGAGTGATG
>JBLHWH010000267.1:0-7383 GCA_047628935.1 Halioglobus sp.
GAATAATGTAATCTAATTCACCGAGTGTACGCTTATCGTGTATCAATTGTATTGAGTGAGCTAAGACTACAAATTCTGAGCAAAAATCCCAATCGATGTTCATCATCCCAATTGCAACCACATTCTAGACCTACATATACGAATCCGTCTTAAGAAGGTAGCTGCACAAATATATTCCCTACACCAAATACATTATCATAATCAGAGAGCTCTTTGATAGGTGGAAATCGCTCTTGTGAACCTTCGTCATCTCCTTCATATTCGTATCGTATTTTTAAGTCCTCATAGATCGACGCGATACCTTTTCGTAGTGTATTCAGAATCAAACTAGGGTTATCAATTATAAAATTCAGCGCTTCTATTTGTTCCTTATCTGGATCAGGATTTTCAGAAGTATCGTCATTAATAATTAATGATACAGTTCCATCACTTACTTCATTGGAAGATGCAGACGTATAACTTCCCCTTCTACTTTGAAGCCCTTTGAATGCATCAAATCGATAGTCTCTTCTCCATTTTCCATTAAATTTGAAGTGCGTCATTATTCATTTTTTATTAGAAAATCCTGCTTCTCACAATTCAACTGTAGCCAAGCTCTATTCAATGTATACAATTCGCGTCTTTTAAATATTGCAATCAGAAAAGAAAGACGCTACCCTATTACTAAGAAAGAGTAACAAACATAAAAATCAGTGTAAATGATAAAGCAAACCTAGTACCGCTAATATGGGATATTAAAACTAATGAGGGAGGGTTTTGAGCGTGAGATTTAGGTTAGATATGAAGATCATTTTCCAACGCATTAAGTTTTGTATAGATTTCACAAATGAATACAATCAAATAACTAACGCATAAAAAATTAATGAACCAGAGAAGGACAGGAAATAGGATTATTTAGAGCACCCGTAATAAAACAATATCCCACCAAGAATATTCTACAAATTCAACACAAACCCCACCAAAGAATCTCCAGTAACCAAACCAATTTTCCTCCACGATCTATACCTCGCCTTTTGTATACCATCAGAAGAGATATTAAGAATGTAGGCAAACTCTTTATTAAACAAGCTCATCTATAACAGTGCCATCCGTCGAAGTTCATTGCTCGATACGCCAGAAACATCTGACTCTATTCTGGTGATAAATGCTTTTCTATAAAATCATAAACTAAATCAAATTGTTCTAATGGTTCTGCATGTCCACCATCCAATACAATGTGTTGATTATAATATTTAAAATTGTTCTTCTTTAGTCTTTCCATTATTCTGTTTGACATTGATGTTGCTGGCCATTGATCATCATTTTTACCTGACATAATCAATATCGGTCCATTAATGTTTTCTACTTGAATTTCAGCTTTTCTCACAGCTTCTTTATCTTCGAGCATCATAGCGTGCGCCGTATATAGATCACCTTTCAATGCAGGTAAAATTGTTTCTAAAGAAGCCGGCACATAGGGAACCTCCTTGTTTTTATAGGTCCATGAAGAGGTATTTGCTGACCAAGTAATAGCGGGAAAACTTACATTTGATGTAGACATTGCAATAACTGCTTTAAAATGGCTAAATCTACTTGCCAAGTTCAAAACTAATTCACCTCCTCGAGAACCTCCAATCAGAGCTATTTTAGATGCATCTATTTTAGAATGTTTAGCGATACTTAATATCGTGTCTGATATTGCATCTAACGAGATCCGGTCGAGACTTTTTGGTGCCCCATTTGATTTGAAATAACCTATGGCTAATACTGCATACCCTTTATTATTTAAGCTATCTCTTTTTTCTTTCAAGTAATCCCTAGCCCAATCATTTCCACCTCCACCTCCTCCGAAAGCCACGATTAAAGGCTGTCTTTCCGAGTTCCCTAAAAATAATTTTGTATCGACAATTCCATGTTGCTCCGATATGCTTGGCACATATATAAATAGGCACACAAGTCCAGCGATTAAAACTAATGCAATGATTAATAAGGTTTTTTTTATTACTTTTTTCACGATTATCTTCTTGATTAAGCAACAAAATTACCATATGTAGTAGTCAAAACTTTTGATCTATATCAAATAGTCACTTTTCCGCTCTTATTCTACTCAATGTTTCTTGGGTTATTCCCATATAAGAAGCAACCATCCCCAAAGGAATACGATGATAAATGTCAGAATAGGTTTTTTGAAAATGATGATACTTCTCCTTAGCAGATGTAAAACGCAAAGATGTAATACGTTCCATTAAATGCCCAAAAACACTTCCCATTGAAAGCCGAGCGTAGCGTTCCATTTCTGGAAAATTATCAAATAGATATAAAAGGTCGTCCACGTTTATAACGTATGCTTCGGCATTCTCAATTGCATCAATATAATAGATATCTATTTCCCTTTGCATAAAACTTTTGGGTGAGTTTACCCATTCATTTACTCCGCAAAAATATTCACTAATTTCCTTTCCATCTTTTATGAAGTACGTTCGAAAAATACCTTTCTTGATGAAATAACTTTCTTTACAAACGCGATTTGCATCTAATACAAGTTCTCCCTTTTTAAAATCGATATGTTTTAATCGATTTGTAAGTTCAAGTTTCAGGTTTCCTGAAAGAGCAATGAATGTTTCAAAGTGTTCGAATATGGCTTCTGTTATTTCAATGTTCTTCAATGCTTCCTATTTTTTTTTGATCTCGTTACTAAATTACTTAAAATTCATTCATCGTAGACTCGTAGAATTCATTCTAGCAAGTCTTATGGTTCAACTGAATCCAATATACATTATCTATTCTTCCATCTCCTTTTCAATCTTCCCTATCAAATCTATTCTATCGAATGTAATGGTGTCTGATTTTTCACCAACGACTTCTAAAAGTCTCATTGCTCCATCAAACCATTTTTTGTGATCACCATCTTCAGACTTTTCATACAGTCCTATTTCAAATAAATAACTTGCTAGCTGATCTAAATGAATGTCAGTAAGATTATTAGAATCTATGTATTCCTCCAATTCATTTGCTTCAAATTGGACCATTTTTTCAATATCAATGTCTAGTTCTGAAATTAATTCAGTGTTTGTTATTTGGATAGCTTCAGTTACATTCCCTACTGTTTTTAGTCCGAAAAAGTTATTTATTAGTTTCCCTAGGGCTCTGCCTAATTGTTCGATTTCGTCTTTTATTATGTCTCTTTGTTGCATGTTGTGATCTTTTATGAAATTCTCAGATTAGGTATTCAACTTATCAATAATCTGATATAATGCCACCTTCGCCTCCTTCATTACTGGTAGAAATGGCCAAATATGCGGCATCCCTTTCCCTTTAATTACTTCAACAACCACTTTTGCCTTCTCTAATTCCTGAACAGCCAATAACTGATCTGGATAGGTGATATCATGCTCAGCTAAAAATAGAATCGTAACGGGAAATTCATCAAAACTTCCATTTATTGGTGAGATCATTACGTTTTCCAAATCATCATTCTCAGTACACATTTTCTTTGCGCTCAGCACACCGGCCTTAGAGAGCATTGGATCGATCGAATCTATTTCATCTATACTCGGATTTGACATAGTCGCATCCATAACTGGAGACACAAGAATGATTTTGTTCGGCAATTCAATATTTCTCTGGACTAGCCTTTGGGTTAATGCTGTAACTAAAGTTCCTCCAACAGAATCTCCTATCAATGAAATCCGATTTGCATCATATTGCTCCATCGCTGTTTTGTATATCAAGTCAATATTTGCAGATATCTCTGAAATCTTGTTTTCAGGCGCTTTCGGGTAATCACACATCCAGATTGTATGATTTGTTTGTTGGGAGAGCTCTTGGATCGTATCCCAATGGTGCTTCGCAGGACCTGAAATAAAAGCGCCTCCAGGGATAAATATTAATAACTTACCAGAGGCATTATCTTGACCTATTTCAGTAATCAATGAATTCAAAACCTTAAAAGATCGTACATTCTCTTGATTGAAAAACTTGCCTTTAGGGTGGTGGACATCTTCTTTTCTGATCTTTTTAAAATCTATTGGATCTTTATTGAAATCACTTTTTATACCTTTTAGTTTAATGACGAGTAGTGTGAGATAGTATGTTAGGCTGTGTTTCATTGGTCGTAGTTGATAAAGTTTTTAAACATCACGATTAGATTCGTAGGGGATATAGCTAGAAGTCTTAGAATACATCATCGTGTAGGCACGATACACATATCCTTACCTGCTCTTACACAATACTATTTATTTGTTTCCGTATACTTTTCCGATTCATCTATTAGCACTCTAAGCGCTTTATCAATATATTCTATTGACTCAATTTTCGGTATATTTTTTTGATAAGAATCTATTAAAGTTTCTGAAATAACAATCCGCATTATATTGCTTTGATCCTCCAAATCTGCTTCTAATACTTCAATCATTTTTGATACTTCAGTATGCTTACTAATAGTGCTTTTATATTCATTTTTAGAATTTGACAAAAAACTTAGTACTCTTTTTCTTTTCACAGAGTCTTTAATCTGTTGAGCGTAATTATTTGCTGATGCATAATATAAATTATTGTAATTAATAAATTCTCTAAATTGTGCTAAACTGTCTTCCTTAATATCATTAAAATCTAAAATTTCACTTTCTAGCAATTTTAGTTTTGGATCCTTTTCTAATGCCTGTTCATATAAGTGTCTTACAATATCCCGACTCCTAGTTTTACTATATTTAATCAGTTCTAGTGTTTGCCCCCCTAGCTCTTCAGTGTTCGAATAATCAATTGCTTGAGGTTCTGTTTTACTTTCACATGAGACTAAAGCGATTAGTGATATATAGATTAAGTATTTATTCATTTCTTATGTTTTTAACGGATGAGCAGTATACAGTGGTTGTGATAATAGTCCAACTGATCTGATCATCGTTTATCAATCACTTGCTTTGTTGCTCCATTTGTCCAATAATAAATAGATTAACCATTCCTTCTGCTCCTCGTTTTTCTTACCGCCTATAATAGTCAATTATAAAAAGTGGGCAAACTATAACGAATTCTGATTTTTTAATTAAAGTTATGTTTTGTGATTTTCTTTTCATCAATTGGTTTGCCGTGTTTATTGATAAGATTTTCTTTTGAGTATTTCCTCCAATTCCTCTTTAGCTCTAAATGCTCTTTATGAGTGTACAATTCTAACTTTCCTACGGCAAAATACATTGCAATTATTGTTAACATGTTCATTTCGGCTTTGCGCCTTTCATTGCAGTTTCGACACCAGAAGGTTGGAGGTTTAACATTTAACTCCTGCCTAACCTCCGTCAATTTCCTATTGAGAATTTCATCCAATTCAAAACTTCCCTGAATGCTAGAATCTATTTCACACCAATTTTTAGTATGATTTTCAATTCTGGAAACCATGTTATACTCAATTATCCCGCGGGCATAGTTATGTTGTTAATAGTAAAAAAGATCCTAAATTTTGACTACCCCACCGCAAGCGGATGGAGCATTCGCCAAAATTTTTCCATCCTAAAGGTCGGTATTCGGATCTTTTTTGTGATAAGGCGTTTCTATGCAAAAACATCTTTTTATGACTTCGACGCAAGCATCGGAGAATTTAAGTATTAAAATAATTCACTGATCACTGAGCCTTCATATCCTTTTGGGGCACCCTCCATTTCCAAATGGGTTAATCCATAAGGAACACCTCCTGAAGAATATCCTGCAATAAATAAAAAATTTGAATCCCATATTTCATTTTGAGTATTCTTTTTACCACTTTCTTCTTGATTAATCTGGCGTTTGCTCCTTTTCACTTCAATTGATCTTAATATTTCATTCTCATATTTTTCAGCTACTTCTACACCATTTATTCTAAGCTCCTTTATAGCACAAACTAAATCCACTCCGAACCATTTTGAATAGCCTTTAACAAGGTTTTTACCAGAATATGTTTTTATCCACTCTATCGATGAAGCTAATCTATATTTTTTTTTGGATAGTTTCCTTTTTGGTGTGCTATTATTTTTCATTTTGTTTTAAAACTTAGTTTTTATGTATTTCCATGATGTTCTAAGTACATGCATGAGACCGACGAAGGAGGGCTTTGATATATAGGGTGTATTGTGTGCCATATCCACCGTTCTTAATGGCACTGTAAAGTAAAGTAAATTAAACCCGATCACTATTCTCGTCACAGAAGACATAAATCAATCCCATATCACCGCACATTATTCCTGCATTATCTTCTGAGTCAATTTAAAACTAACGTTTCATAGGAGCTTTATCTAGGTATAGTATGGCCGCTAACAATTGTAGGTTGTACTAACTCATTTCGTAATGCCATCCCAATAGAATTGATAACTAAGTCGATTCCTAAAGTCTTTATACTCATTTTATTTTTTTCTATATTTGTACTGCAAGACTAATCACGATAAGGCTATAAGCCGAAGATTAAGTAGGGTAACCTATTCTGAGCCACGCATTATGTGTGGGGGGCATTTTTGTTCAACACTATTCTCCCTTCTTTCGAAATCCACACTCTTCCTAACTTATCAAACATCTTCCCCTCGCCATTTCTATAAAGCGTGACATAAATCCTTTTCGTAAGGTCATAATCATCTGCAACCTTCACTAGAGTATTGATACCAAATAAAAAATTGTTAGACTCCATATTATCCAATTCGATTTCATCTATCATTTGTATATATTATTCCGTTGTGAAAACATTTAAAGTGGTCAGGAAACTGGTCGCTTTTTTTATTTTCGTGAACTATCTTGATCTTTTACCACAGTAAATTACAAAATTCAGTAAACTAATAAGCTTCATTTATAAAATTTAACTCAAAGTAAAAAAGATCCTAAATTTTGACTACCCCACCGCAAGCGGATGGAGCATTCGCCAAAATTTTTCCATCCTAAAGGTCGGTATTCGGATCTTTTTTGTGATAAGGCGTTTTTATGCAAAACATCTTTTTATGACTTCGACGCAAGCATCGGAGAATTTAAGTATTAAATTCTTAAAATCATCAAATACTACGGGCAAACAAAAAGCCTCCCAATATCAGCCTCCTCATCACTCTTGTTCTTTTGCCATAACATAACAGACCTCTTTTCATCTAGTATAGATGATAGTTCATCCATTATCTCATGATAACTCTTCCATGGCCTTTCATGATGAAGTATGTGCAACCATTCTGTTTTGGATGGGATGTAATAGACAAAACTTTTAAATACTTCCAGTGCAACTTGATCTCGACTAACCCAGTATCCAGCGATACAATCCTCATTTAGATTATCAATATGGAATGACCTATCAAGATATGGAACGAAGATATGAGCATAGAAAGCTACCCGCTGTCTAATATTAGCTACATCCAAGCCTAATTCTTTCAGCGCAGCTCTGCTTGGCTCTGAATATAGCAATGGCAT
>JBLHWH010000268.1:0-7379 GCA_047628935.1 Halioglobus sp.
TGTCTGTGCTGTTCAATCTGGAAAAACTGGAAATTTCAATGCAGTTATAAATATAGATATTGATACTGGATATAGATTAATTATAGTTCTGTCAGGTATAATGGAAGATCTAAGAAGCCAAACTCAAAAAAGAATTGAATCAGATGTAATAGGCGAAGGTAGAAGTGATGAGGGGGTATCAACTGGAGCAATCGGAGTTGGTACGATTAGAAGATTTGGTGTTAACCATGATGGTGATGTAATTCAAGTTAATCCGATAACATCCTCAAGGCGTGATTTCAATAAACAGGTAGAGCAATTAGATTTTACGTTAAATGCTAAAAATGTATTGGTTTGCAAAAAGAATGTTAGTGTATTGAAAAATCTAATGTTATGGATTCATAGTTCACTTGGAGAGAACAAAAAACATGATATCCCATTTCTGATTCTTGATGATGAAGCTGATAATGCCTCATTAAATAATTTAGGATCAAAAGGAAAAGAATACGCTTCGAAGACAAATGGTCACATAAGAGCTATATTAGATCTCTTCAAAGTTCGATCATATTTAGGATACACAGCCACACCTTTTGCGAATGTACTACAGGATCGAAATGAAGTCGCAGAAAGTGACTGGGTTATTAGTCAGAAAATAAATGGAACTACGCACGATATTAATTTTTCTCAAGTAGATAATATATTTCCAGATGACTTTATTGTACTACTAGAACCTCCCAGTAATTATATTGGAGCTAAATCAATATTCAGAACAATTGAGCAGAATGATGAAGGAGAGGTTAGAGAAAAGCTTCCGTTGATAGGACCACCAATTTCAGATCATGTCGATTACTTTCCATCTCGAGTTCGCGAAGATGATGGTACACCAGTTATCAAATTCCAGTCAATTAATGATTGGAACGAATACACAAGAGGACACGGTTACCGAGATTTTGATGATTATCGAGAATATAGAAGAGGTACTAGAGCATCAAGGAAAGATGATAATTATCCTGAAGGAATACCACTGTCACTAAAAAGAGCAGTTCAAGCATATGTAATAAGTTTAGCAATTAGAGAAAGTCGAATCCCTAAAATGGAAGGCTCCTCCTTGTTTAACCCACACAATACAATGTTGATCCATATTAGCAGATTCACTTTATGGCAAAATAAGACAGCCGAACATGTAAAAACCTATTTAGATAGTCTGAAAAGACAAATTCATAACGATAAACCTGGAGAAGGAATATATGCTGAACTAGAGAATTTATTCTATAATTCTGATTATAAGTTCTCACATCTATTAGAGCACATAAGAGATTACCTTCCAGTTGGTTATGAAGACCCTTTCCTTACGCCGATTGTGTTCAAAAGTTTACAAAATTTCTTTCCTAGTGCAATCAAAGGAATAGAGGTGAAGGCAATTAACAGCCAAACAAAGGAGAAATTGATTTATCCAAAAGGAAACCCAAAGAAATATATAGCGATTGGTGGAAATAGACTTTCTAGAGGATTTACGTTGGAGGGTTTGACAATTAATTACTTTACACGAGAGACTAACTATTCAGATACTTTGCTACAAATGGGACGATGGTTTGGCTATAGACCAGGTTATTTAGACTGTTGTAGAATTTTCACTACACAGTTAAGTATTGATCGTTTCGACCTCACAACTTCTTGTATTCAAGAATTAGAGCAAGAATTCATTAAAATGGAGTCTCATGGTAAAGAACCTCGCTCTTTTGTTTTGCGTGTAAAAGATCATCCTGGCGCTTTACAAGTAACTAGAGCATCAATCAGAAAGAATGCCACTAGTGAACGTTGGTCATATCAGGATTCATTGCAACAGGCCGTTAATATTGATATTTCAAAAAATGGTCTAGAAAACTCTTGGAATTATTTTAAACAGAATATTGCACCCAACTTTGATGAGTTCGAGCATAAATCATTGTTACGTTGGGATTGCAAGAGTGACGTTATTCTCGACTTACTAAATTCTGATACTGTTTCATTTAGTCCATTGATACGTACTACTATGGCTAGCTTTATTGAAAACGCCGTGGAAAAAGGTTTTTTGAAAAATTGGAGCATCGCTTTGAAAGTATCGGGTAGATCTAAGACTCCACTAATATCTTCGGACATAAATCTATCAAGGATTGTTGAGCGTCAAATATCAATGGCAAAAAGACCAGGTCCAACTGCATTACGTGATATAGAAAGAATGATTCAGATCCAAACATATAAAGCTGCAGGACGAAATGCTAATATTATCTCAGATAATAAAGATTTGGCTTTTACACTGAAAGAAGATCAGGCTAGGGATGCGAAAGAGCAGTTTATTAGTGAATCAGCATTCAAAATAGGCTTAAAAGAAAATATTAGTGCAGAAGAGGCACTTACAAAAGCGAGGCGTAAGAACGTACCTGAAAGAGTATACAGAGAGGAGGTTAGTTCAGATAGAGGGTTATTAGTAATTTATCTACTCGATTCTCATTATGCATTCCATCAGAACGAAACTTCTAGAGACAAGAATAGTCCAGAGGCTCAATCATTGTATGATAATTATGTTATTGATGAAAAGATTGATTTGGAAGTTCCTCTTTTAGGTTATGTATTTGGGTTTCCTAAATTAGAGCAACAAATTGGAGGAACATATCTAAGAGGAGACTATTATCTAGAAGAAGAAACTGATATTGATGACGATTTACCTGCAGATATAGATGAATAGAAAATACTTACAAGAAAAGTGGATTGCGATTAGAAAATCGCGAACAGATAATCAATTTAAAGTACTTCGATTCTTTGATAACCCAAAGGTTAGATTATTTGTTGCTATTACAACCGTTGATGAACGGGCAATTATAATTTATTGCGACAATATCAGTTCGATAGATCGTTTACCTGTAGATAAGGAGAATATCAGTTTGGTAATCAAAGAAGATGCAGTAATCTTGACTCTAACAAATTCTGTGTATCAAGATGTATTTGATGACCTTATTTTATCAATTGCCTCTACATTATTAAAAGAAGATAGATCAGATAATCACTTATCATTATTTATAACTAAATATGTTGAATGGGCTACTTTTTTCAGAAACGGTTCTTCTCAGAGATTATCATTCGAACAATTATTAGGATTGTATGGAGAATTAACTGTTTTAAAGCAGACTCTTTTATCTGGAGGTCAATTTATGCATAATGACACTATCTCTTCTTGGAGAGGACCTTTTGGAGATGTTCATGACTTTGTTTTTGAGAAATATGACCTTGAAGTGAAGACTAAACTATGTAAGACATCAACAATAAATATTTCTAGTAAATATCAGTTGGAGCCTGATGGCGAAAGAGCGTTAAAATTATCTATTGTAAATCTCATGTCAGATGATTCCAAAGGTCGTGCTTTGCATAGTCTTATCCTCTCAATTCGAGACATATTGGATTCTGGGAATTCGGATCTAAATATTTTACATAGGGCACTACTTATGTTTGATATGACACTTGAGTCTTCGGTAGAGTATGATAATTATAGATTCACTCTTGATTCAATAAATATCTATAATACAATGCTTGAAAATTTCCCTAAACTTGTTACAGATAATATGGCCGTTGGGGTCTCATCAGTCAGATACAAATTGGATACTAAAGCTCTAAAACCATTTATAATTAGCTAGATAAACGAAGAATGAAAATTGAAGAATTTCTAAAATATAAAGATGAGCTTATAGAAGCATCGAAAGATGAAGATAATTTCTATCAGGCTAGTATGATTTTGTCAGAAATCCTACCACTACTAGTAGAGTCCAAAGCTATAGATTCTGAAGATTGGACAGAGACCTATCTAAAGAATGAACCACACAAAATTCAAGTTAATGGTTATTGTATAAACGAGTCACAAGAACGTCTACAACTATTCATACTTAAAGAGGATACTTTAGGCCTTTCCAATAATTCAAAAAGTAAGATTTCAACAAAAGCTTCTTATACATCTGAGTTTAAGAAAGTGAAGAACTTCATAACAAAGTCTCTCAAGAGGCAATTGAATGATATCCTTCAAGACTCAGACTCTGCAAGAGCGCTAGTTTCTAAAATTGGTTCAAACGAAGGAATTTATCAGTTTGATGTTATCGAAATTTTTTTAGTTTCGCTATCTGCTACCATTTCTTCTGTAACTCAGGCTGCAAAATCAATTGAATTTGAGGACTATAGTGTAGAAACAAATTTCACACATAATCGACAAACTAAGACTAAAAGTATTCTAGTTAAACAAAGACTTATAGATCTTAATTTTCTCTATGAAGTCGCAACATCGCAAGGTAATAGGCAACCATTGGTGATTAATTTCGCGAAACTCTTACCTGAAGGGCTAAATGTTATCAAAGCAGCTGACGAAAAACACTTTGAATCTTATTTGTGTGTTTTACCTGGTTCATTGATAGCTGCTTTATATAAGGATCATAGCACGAGGCTGTTAGAGAAGAACGTTAGGTCATTTCTTCAATTTCGTGGTGTAAATAAAGGAATAAAAGATACTATAAGAAAAGAGCCAGAAAAGTTTGTTGCCTATAATAACGGACTCACAATAACTGCAACAGAAGCTGTCTTGAATGATATAGGAGATTCTATCATAAGTCTGACAGACTTTCAAATAGTGAATGGAGGTCAAACAACAGCAACGATATATTTTTCAAAAAAAGAAGGACTTGATATATCGAAAATCAAAGTCATGGCTAAAATCAATGTTGTTAAACAAACTACTATTGAAGAACTGGATGAATTAATTTCAAATATCAGTACTTATTCAAATGCTCAATCAAGAGTATCTAAAGTAGATCTGAGATCAAGAAATCCACAACTGGTAGCTCTGAAAACTCTATCTGATAGTGTTGTTACACCAAAAGGTAAAAAGTGGTTCTTTGAGAGATCTAAAGGGCAATACAATACCATGATTAGAATAGCTGGAAAAAATAAAGCACAACAGAAAAAGAAGTATCCAAATGAAAGAAAGTTTTCAAAAGAACAGCTAGCGAAGTATTATTGCTCTTGGGGTGACACACCATATATTATCAAAAAAGGTGGTGAAAAGGTTTTTAGGATTTTTATTGAAGAAATTGATAGTAAGAAGGCTAATTCAAGTAAGATACTTATTAACAGATTCTTCTATGAACGTGTAATTGCTAAAGTGATTCTTTTTAGACGACTTGAGAAAATATACGGTCAAGGAAAAAATTCTATGGGGCAATTACGTTCTGCTGTAGTTCCGTATAGTATTTCTGTTCTACATCATTATACCGATTATGGTGAGAAATACTTTGACCTAGGTAAAATATGGACTGATCAAAGTCTTAGCGAAAACCTAGAAGAGGTTTTTAGAAGATTGATGATGCTTATGAATGATCTGATTAAAAAGTACTCTGATAGTGATGATTTTGGTGAGTATTCGAAAAAGAAAGAACTATGGCAAAAGATTATTAATTCAGTTGAAGTATCCACCTACATGGATAATGAGTCGATTAAGTCAACGATTGGTTCTTATATAATGTCCGATGAAGAAGTGAAGGTAATGCAAGCCCAAGAATCTGTTAAGGATATTGACTTCTCACTATTGCATGGCACATTAGATATCTTAGATATTGGAGATGAATATTTTAGATCACTGAAAAAACGAGTTGAGTTGACAGATATTGAAAGGCGTAAACTAGATACGATTATCAAGAACTTTGTAAAACCTAAAGTTCTTAAGAAGCCATCAATTGATTTTCATCAATATCTTATTACTAAATTTAGACAAGTTGATCCTGATTGGTTAACTGAGATTACTCAAAAAAGATCTTACAGGTATTTGGATACACTAAATAACATTCTGGGAATATATTATTCAACTTTAAATGAGGGCTTAAGTTTAAAAAATGAATATAAAACCATCTCTGCAAAAGCAAAGAAAAAGAAAGTCGCATATTCTATAGTATTTGATACTATCGGTGACAAACTAACTTCTAATGAATCTCCTGATGTTGTTGATGTAATAAATGCATCGAATTACTACTTTACAGAGGAAAACAAAAATACAACTGGAACGGAAGCAGAGTCTGACTTGTCAAAAGTTAAAATTACTGCCAATTTAGCTCGTACAATACTCGAATGGGAATCTACTAGTAAAATTCTTTCTAGAAAACAAATGAATTATGTGGTAGATTTTGCATATGGCACTAAGCCTCTTAATAATTTCCATAGAGAAGCTATTAGGGGGCACTTAAAAAGACTTGTTGAAAAAGGATTCAAACTGTAGTTAATGGATTGTTTTTGCAATTAAATTGAACCCGTCATTTGTAAAAGGATTAAATCTATAATTTTAAGTAAAAAATAACTATTAAAAAATGGAGACACCTTGCAAAGTATATCTTGATAAAGACGGACTATTCTCAACAGTAAAGCATCCAAATATTGATCAATTTGAACTAGATATAATAGACGAACGCTTTAGATGTTTTGCCATGAATAGTGAAGGCTTTGTTGGTTATATAGAAAAGACCGTCAAAAGAAATTTTATCAAACCGAAAAAACTTTCTACATCGAAGAAATTTCAAAATTTAATATATAAGAAGTTCGATTCTACATTTGACACATTCGTTGTAGTAACGTCATGTGGTAGGGCCTTTATCGCAGATGTGTCAATCTTGAAATTGAACTTATTACGCCGTACAATCAAAGCGAGCTCTATTAAAAATCACTTCATCGCGGACTTTACAGTTTTTAAGAAAACAGATGATGTTTATCTTTTATCCGTAACTTCTCAAGGCAGATACAAACTCAGTAGCTTGAATGAATACAGATATACGCCTCCTGGAGGAAAAGGTGTTAAGAATTTCAATCTATCAAGTGACTCTGTAATTTTTTGCTCAGTTGTTGGTTTAGGCAGACGTTTAGTCATTAAATCAAAAGGCATTAAAAAGTCGATTGTATTGTCCGTCTCGAATATCCGAGGTCGAGCAACTTCTGGTAAGAGGCTAGGCAACTTTAAAGGCCTCGTTAACTGTGAAGTGAATCTGATAGATGCCTAAATTTTCTCTGTTAGATATTTTGATTGATACGCCCATAATCTAATACATTTCGATTTTTCATAAACAGTAACTCTTATTTCTTATTTGCATACTCCCTGTGGTCGTATCTCTTTATCATACACATACCTTCCGCTTCCTTTGTCAGACTACAGATATGTGAGCTGTGATATGGCGTTCCTCCATGAGATTGCCACAGCTATATCGCCAGAGTGCTTCCCTCCTTTCTCTTCGTTTCAGTCAGTCCAGTACTCACAGCACATGCGCCAGTCGTTCCTTTATGTCACATACGCTTTGTCACTATAGCTGTCTTGCTGCACTCATTCCGTCACACATGGCTACTTTAGT
>JBLHWH010000269.1:0-7323 GCA_047628935.1 Halioglobus sp.
TTCAGCTCAGGATACTTGGTTTCTTTGTCCAGGAGAAACACAAAACCCTATAGAAAATGATAGCTTAAAAGAAATATTTGAGGGGTGGATGGATAATTGTAGAATATGAATTTCGGCATCCTTCATACCCAGGTAGCAATGATGGTTATCTAAAAATACTTAAAGTTACCCTTAACACTACTATTGAAGGTCCTATTGGAACAATCGGTAGATATTTACCTAATTTAGAAAATTTGAGTATTAGCATTGAATCAAAAGATTTACATGGAAAGTATCAGGGTAATGTTATTGATTCTCAATGGGTAAATGCAAAAGAAGGCACATACACCATTAAAATATTTGAATATGATGACTTTACTGGAGGTTCACTAGAGATAACGCTAGGCAAACTTCCTCCAATACCTGAACCTAACTTAATTCTTGTAGC
Source organism: Halioglobus sp. (assembly GCA_047628935.1). Taxonomy (GTDB): domain Bacteria; phylum Bacteroidota; class Bacteroidia; order Chitinophagales; family Saprospiraceae; genus CAJXUU01. The sequence continues at coordinate 428 of JBLHWH010000269.1, forward strand.
AGCCAATAATGAAACATGTCCTGGTTCTTCAGATGGTAGTGTAGTCTTGGAGGTTAATAATTTCCCATCTGGATCTCAACCACTGATTGAATGGATTCCTCCAGCTATAACACCAGAACCAATTGTACTACCAAATAATGTCGTAAGGTTCATTCGAAGTGATTTAACGGCTGGCACATACCCTTTTACTTTAAGTTACAGATTTGAGGACCATATATGCTGTCAAAATGGATCGGTAATAATTAATACAAATTCCTGCCTAGAGAAACTCTTTTTCGACCCTTTTACAGGAGATCTTTCAAGTGAGTATTTTGTAGAGCCACCCAATTCAGTTACTACAAATAGCGGAGTTGCCCTATATGATATGAATGCGTTATTAGGCATTCCATGGGATGTGTCTATTCCATCAACAAAAGCGATGTCTGTTAATTTTTCTTATGTAGGTAATGGTCCCGTACAAATTGTCGATCCTGAGATTACATCGATTGCATCACAACCCTTTTTAGGTTCAGGAGTGCTAAAAATCTCTTTACTTGAAAATATAATTGCACATGGCTATGTTGATATCCAGGCAGATGCGGGGTCATTTATTGACAATCTTTGTATCGTTTATTTTAGTGAAGAAATTCAAAAACTAAATTGTTTTAAACCAGGAACTAAAAATACTGTTAGCAGATCAAATACAATTGAACCTTATTGTATAGGCGATACAATCTATCCATATGATGGTTTTTCTATTTCGGGTGGAATCTCACCTTACGATTTTAGATGGGCATTAGATGGGGACATGGTTTTTGATGATGCAGACAGTATTTCACATCCAATCTTCTTTGAGAATGTTGGGTTACAAAATATCGCTTTGTTGATTGAAGATTTAGTCGGTCAACGCGATACTCTTTTATTTGAATATGAAGTAAATGCACGAGATTCTGTCTTTTTGAGTATTCCCGATCTCAATATTGACACTTCAAATTTTACGAGACATATTGTGTATTTAGACCAAGCTGAATTTCAGATAGTTCCAATGCCTGCCACTGCAAGTTTAACGACTAGCAGTTTGGGTTTAAATGGCACCTCTTTTAGCCCTGTAATTGCCGGAATTGGTGATCATGTTATCGTAGTAAGTGGGAATGATTGTGATGCGTATGCTATTTTGATCGTTTCTGTTATTGAAGAAGCAAATTCATCATTCACAACACCACCAACAATATATAATTGCAGTGATAATGTTGCTTTAAACACGCTCTTGACAGGAGATACAACAGGTTTTTGGATTCTTAACTATTCCTTTATATTGTTTTCTGATACTTTACGCACATCGCTCTTACCAGAGGACGTTTACAAACTTTCATATATTATCGGTGGGGATGATTGTATTTTTGAAAGTTCAGCGCAATTCTCTGTACACCCATCACCAATAGCAATGATTAATGGTCCTGCAGAAGGAGTTTTGTCAAGTGATCTACCGATAGATTTAAATACATTACTAGATATTTCAAGTACAATGGGAGGGACATGGACTGGTGGTGCATATGTGATAGGTGAGCAGTTTGATCCCATAGGTCTCATTCCTGGATTTCATCCTGTATACTATACAGTGGGGGAAGGCAGTTGCCAGGTATCAGATACAATTCAGATTGAAGTAATTCTCTGTAGCCCAAATCCTATAATATCAGAAATTGAAGTAACAATATGTGAAGTAGAGGACTATGAAGAATATACAGTGTCAGGGACTTATTTAGATACACTTATGTCAATTAGCGGATGTGATTCTATTGTTGAAATAGAACTATTGGTTTTAGACATGAATCATCCAGATTGTATAGGAACATTTCTAAATGAGGTTGGTAAAGAAAATGGAATATTTATTTATCCTAATCCAACTATGTCAGATCTAAGATTGAAATGTAATAAGGATGGAAAATATACATATACCATTTATGGTATCAATGGACACAAAATAAAAAAAGGAAAGGTTATTGTTTTTGAGACGAACGGCAGTATAAATTTATCGAATTTTAAAAAAGGTATCTATTTTCTGGAGATTAAGAAAGGCTCAGAAAAATCAACAATTACAAAATTTTTAAAAATATAGATAAAGTAGCATTTCATATTATGCAAAAATATAGTTGATAAAAATAAATAGAATCGAAAAATATAATTTAAAATATATGGTTTCAACTAAAAAAGCCCCACCGAAGTGAGGCTTTTTGTTAAAATTATTCTCAAGGAACAAGTTCATTTATTCATATTTATATCCAAGTGTTTTGTAGTCTATCATACTTGAAGGAGTATTTCCATGAGCCATCATTTGAGGGATGTTTTCCCACTCTGGAATATTATATGGATACATTTGATCAGTTAGGTTATATCCTTGAGCCTCACCTGACACAGGTTCATATACATTAAAATTATCTCCTATTTCTTGCCAATCAGCATATAATTTATCAACATTACAGTGATGCATAAAGAATGCTGGGTCGTTTGGAGAAACGTCAAGTGGCTCCATACTACCTACTCTCACATTGTTTGGCACAGTATCCAACATATATTCATTACAAAACGAGTTGTATGCTGACACCGGTATCATTTCAATATTCATTACAGGTATCTCGAAGAAACCAGCAATCCAATCATGTCCGATATTATGTGTTGCTTGCTGTCCAGGACAATATTCATCTGTAAAACCCTCTAAACAAAATCTGAATGAAGTATTAGGTTCCGTTTCACTTGAACAATCCCAAGGAGCCATATCGTAAGTTGTAATACTTAAGCAATTATCAATATCTGCCGTTGTTGGTAGACTAACTGGGTACCCCGGGTACTTACCAGAGCCAGATATAGTAGCTGCAAAATTACGCACGAGCCATGGGTGTGGGTTTAAGCCTATATAGTTAGCACTTATTGTGAATAAATTTACTTGCCAATTGTCCTTTCTAAATGGACCATCATTCAAAGCATATTCATCAGTTGGGTCACCAGTACCTCCCATAAGAGCAGTAGAAAAGGTAGCATCAGTACTTGCTTGGTCCGTCCAATCCCAATAAGGTAGCGCTATATCCTTACCACTTACATCACTCAATGCATCTTCATATAATATCAACATCTTCCGATGCCAAGCCGGAAAAGCTGGATTCATATGTGCCACTCCAAAACCAGTACACTTTGTTCTTTCCACAGCCATTTGGTGTAACCTTACAAATGTGTCGTAATAAGATAATGTATCAGAATAAGGAGATGGTGTTGCTTTTAGTGTCAAGATTGCATTGACATAATCTGACATTTCTTCTGCAGTTAAATCTTTTGCATCTTTACGAACCTTGAGGTTGTCTTCCATCTCTTCCTCTTCCATCTCTTCCTCTTCAGTATCATCATCCTTGCAACTAGGGAGTACGACAGAGAAAATCAATAAGGCAAAGAAAAAACGTAGGCTAAAATCACGAAAATTAATAATCATATTTTGGGTTTATATTAAAAACAGGGTTTGAAAGGTATAAAGGTCAAATATTTTGAAATTTAAAAACAGGGTATTAATACCTGATTATTAAGTAGGTGGATTTTGAAAAAGTTTTCATCAGCAATTATTAAATCGATGGCACAACCATCGACTAACTTAAAAATGATTTGCAGCAAAATATTGCACAACCATATCTACGACCAACATAATAACGCATCTTTAATTTGGATATGAATTTCTTCAATCACTACATTCACATGGAGGCATGGTATTTACATATAGAAAATTATTCAATACTTTATCAGCTTTAAACTTTTAATAAATTCATCTTTATAAACTGTGATAAAGTATAAACCTTTAGGAAATTTCGAAATATTGATATTTTCTTGATTGAGCACGGGAATGTCTTTCAACAATACACCACTAGTACTCCTTATTTTTAACCTATATACATCATCATTCAATCCAATAATACTAAAATAGTCATGTGTAGGATTAGGTACTAATTCTATCTCCAAGCTAAGTTGGAGTTCCTCAATATCTAAGACGTAACAATCAGAATCTGGGTCTACAGTTCTCTTATAAACCGAACCTGCAATACCAAAATATTCTCCATCTACCGCTTGTGCTTTAGAAAGGCCAAAGTCTTTACAATCTTCTAAAAACCAGTTCTTTCCTCCATCAGTAGTTATATGTATTTCCCCATCAATAATCATTATTCCATTTTGATCATTGAAAAAGGATAATATTGAAATCTTGCCATCTTGATGATAAGAATACACATTTTCCCATGTAACTCCGCCATCTTTAGTTTCATATAGATCACCCTCCATTCCTATAAAACCATGTTCACTATCAAAAAAGAAATATGAACTTATTTCATCGTCAAAAAATAGATCTATTTCATTAAAACTATCGCCAGCGTCTGTAGAAATGAATAAATAAGAATTAAAAACTTGAATTTCTTCATCAATCTCTATACCTATTACGATTGTACCATCTTGAGCAACTCTAACATCCTTACCATAAAGAAAACTAGGTATTTCTAACTTCTTAAAATCACTACCATCACTTTTCATCCGATAATATCCATTATTGTCATTTCCAAATACTAAGCCTTCATTATTAATGACTGCCTTTCCTAAGACCTTCCCACCTTCCACCTCAACAATCTGCCATGTCATCCCACCATCAGATGTCAGTAAAACTTCTTTATTGTTATTAGAATTGATAAGTTGCGTCGACAACACACCATTATACAAGTCAGAAAAATACACACTGTACAATTCATATTCTCCTTTAGGGATATCCAATTTTGTCCAGTTATTCCCTCCATCAATAGTCTTATACAGTTTATCAGCATAAATGCCATAACCTACATCTTTATTGACGAATGAGATTTCGAAAAGGTTTAAAGACTGACTGAACCATCTGGGTTCTCCACAATTATCATAGAAATCTGAATAATAATAAGAATCACCACACTTATTAAAAATGCCTACTTCTATTTTATAACAGCCCTTTTCAGCATATGTATATGAATCAACGAACTCATCAAAATAAATTCCATCACCAAATGTCATGGAAATAGAATCATAATAATAAAATTGATATTCAAGAGAAACATCACTGTTATTTCCTTCTATTGTAAACTCTCCTCTCATATTAAGACAAGACCTGTTTTCACATTCATCAAGCGAGAAATCATCCTCTATCAGTATAAGACTGTTATCGGAGGTCACGCATCTAAGTTGAATAGCAAATGTTTCATCAATAAAACCAAATCCATAATTTGTGTATCCTATCCCCTCAATAATTGTTACAGTTGAATCTGGTATATCTGGCCTACTAAAATTCATAACTATCCTATCCAGTCCATCTTCAAACTTTACAGTTTCTTTTAAATCAAGAACATGATCAATGCCTTGAAACATTTTCATCGTTTCACCTTCTTGAAGTCCAAAATCATAAACTAAAAGTGGTTCCGAAGACGAACCTGGTTCAGTTCTATAAACTTTTTGTCCATCCACATATAAAAAAAGATTAAAGCCTTGATTTTTTTCATATAAATGAATTCTATTCCCATTAAATAGAAATGACCCTACATAAAATCGTGACACATCATATATATTTTCACCAGCCGTTATATCAACCACATATTTAAGTCCTGGCAAAGAAAATAATTCTTCAGTTGTTTGAGTTGTGGCTAAATTCAAACTAAATAAAAAAACAAGTAAGGTTGTAATGGGTTTCATATGATTTTTTGAATAATTATTAATTATTCAAATTTACAATTTAATATAAACAAATTTGAAAAGTCATTCTTGAAATGTCTCTTGTACGCCCATTTATGATTTAGTATTGCAAACATTGAAAAGGCACCCAATCATATATGATCGAGGCTTGTAACCTCGATCATATTACAATCATAAAACACTCATCTAAAAATCAAAATTCGAAAGTAATTTCACCTTTAGCGGAGATTCTAAACCCTCATAATTTCTTGCACTGCTATAAAGATATTCAGAACCTTCTTAAGTTATACCAGCTTGAACAGGATTCTGATGTATATAATTTATTTTTTGCCACATCCAATCCTTACGAACTAATTCTACTGGGTGATTATCTCTTCTCCATAATTGATAGGTAGTATTATTTTTATTGTACTTCGCATAGTATTTGAATAATTTCAGCATCCATGCTTGCCTACTTTCGGTAGGATTCTCCACAACATGCTTAATTATTGCCTTTGATGTATGTTTCTTGAAATCTCGTAAAATATTAGAAAACTCATAGCCTTCTTTCGCAGCTACTACTATATGAATATGATTGCTCATAATTACATAAGCATATACCTCTAATCCCTTCTTTTCTTGGCAATACTTAAAACTATCAATCAATATATCTTTATACACCTTCCTTGAAAACACATCTATCCAGCCTACTACTGTAGCGGTGATAAAGTGTAAGTGGTTTTGGTTTACAATTTTATGACCAGTCATAATCTATTCAATAACCAGCTTTAAAATTGATATTCAGCCTTAATATACTTTTTACTTGCACATTTCTTAGCATTAATATTTGCAATTATTATTTTTTGGAGGAGAAGTTTAATTTTCGATCTTCCAAATTTCTTACCTAGGATACTTATATAGAATCGATGTTGCAAACATCGACTTTGTAATTGTTGTCCACTAGTTTGCAACTTATATTGTAAATAGAGATTGAATCCTGTGAATTCCATTTATCAAACGAAAATATTAGTCTTAATACGATGCCTTTTTAATCTCATTTTTTGTAATTAGATTTACATAAGGGTAGATGTAAAGTTTCACCACGTTGTTAGTTAATTTTTCTTTCCCCAGCTCCCTTTGTCCTAGGACAAAGGGAGCTGGGGAAAGAAAAAGCGACAAAAAGTAAAGCTGTTTTATTAATTTTG
>JBLHWH010000270.1:0-7267 GCA_047628935.1 Halioglobus sp.
ATATGGTGCGGCATCGGTTCCGCAGCCCGCTGCCCATTGCCATCCACCACTGTTGGATGCAAGATCAAAATCTAATAATTTATCTGCAAAGTATCGTTCACCCCATCTCCAATCTATTAATAAGTGCTTGGTTAAGAAACTGGCTACGATCATCCTTACCCTGTTGTGCATATGTCCTGTATTATTCAGCTCTCTCATTCCGGCATCTACGATTGGGTACCCTGTTTGACCATTGCACCAAGCGTCGAATTCTTGTTCATTATTTCTCCATTCAATAGCCTCATATTTTTCTCTGAAGGATTGATCTTCGACTTTAGGAAAGTGCTGTAATATCATGCTATAAAAATCCCTCCAAACCAATTCGCTTAAAAAAACATCACTTAATGATTGTGCTTTTCTGGCCTTTTCTCTAATACTTATTGTTCCAAATCGAAAATGTACTCCGAGTTTAGACGTGCCATCAATGGCTGGATAGTTTCTTTGCTCCTCATACTTTTTGATCACCCCTTGTGATACTGTCGCAGATGGGATATTAGTTTCAGACCTCTCAAACCCCATATCGATTAATTCTATTAATTTACGCCCTTCGAATTTCATTAGATTCTGAAAGTACTTTTCAGTTGGATATGCTTTGAAATAATAAGATAATTCAGGATTCTCTACCGTCTTTCTACTTTCTAATCTTTCTATCCATTTACGTTTGTAAGGTGTAAATACAACATATGGAGTGCCGTCAGATTTCAGTATCTCTCCTTTTTCAAATACAACTTGATCTTTAAAAGAGTAGAACTTTTTGTCTTTTGAAGCAAGAATAGATTCTACTTCACTATCTCTACTGATTGCGTACCTTTCATAATCTTTGTTTGTATATACAGCTTGCAATTCTTCATCAAGAGCTAGTTTTTTAAAGACCTCTATAGGATTCCCATAGTAAACATCAAGTGACGAACCAATAGCTTCAAGCTCAGACTTTAACTCACTTATGGTATCATAGATGAATGTTAATCTAGCATCGCTCTTATTATCCAATTTGTCTAATATCTCAGTATCAAATATAAATATTGGTTTTACTTCTACCCCATTTTTTAATGCATGATACAAGCCTGCATTGTCATTTAATCTTAGGTCTCGCCTGAACCAAAATAAATTATAGTTTGACATATTTCTTCTTCCTTTTATTTATGTTTCCATCATAACATCATAATTATTAATATGTTGCCTTCATTGAAATAGCAAATGCAATAATTATTTATTTACTCTGAGTACATAAATTTATAAAATAGTATGACGGAAACTATATTAATCGAAGAAAAAATCGCTTATTTGATCCTTAGTTAATAATGACTCTTTTTTAAAAAATGAAATTTTATTCTTATGTATTATGAATATTTGATTAAATTTAGGAATATTATAACAATAGAAGATATTTAATTTGCTGCCACTCCAAACCCAATAATGTTAAAAAACTTAAACTTACGTATGACTTTAAGAAGCATAATTACTTGCACTATACTAATGATAACTATTAATATTCAAGCTCAAACAGTATTGAAAGGAAAGATATCAGATGCTGGAAATGGAGACCCCTTGATAGGAGCCAATATATTGGTAAAAGCTACCACGGATGGTAATATTACTGATTATGATGGTTTTTTTGAAATCAAAACTTCTTATGAATACCCAATAACATTAGTGGCATCTTATTTAGGATACGTTGAAAAAGAAATACTGGTAGAAGGTCCTGGAAATATAGTTATCACACTAGAAGAAAATAGTGTTACTGTGGATGTTGTAGAAGTAAAAGCGAGCCGTATATCTGAAGAAAATAAAAAATCTCCATTGACGATCGAGTCATTGGACGTCACTGCAGTAAAAGAAACATCTTCATCTAATTTCTATGAAGGTCTTGGTCAATTAAAAGGTGTAGATCTTACAACTGCGAGTCTTGGATTCCAAGTGATCAATACTAGAGGATTTAATAGTACGAATCCAGTAAGATCGCTCCAAATCATTGATGGAGTGGATAATCAAGCCCCTGGACTTAACTTCTCTCTAGGTAACTTTCTTGGATCATCTGAACTCGATATTTTAAAAGTAGATTTGATTCAAGGAGCAAGTTCTGCATTTTATGGACCTAATGCATTCAACGGTGTAATAAGTATGGAGACCAAAGACCCGTTCTTTCATCAAGGACTAGGAGCTTCGGTAAGAGTAGGAGAAAGAAACCTATTAGAAACTGCAGTCAGATGGGCCCAAGCATTTAAAAATAAAAGTGATGAAGAATGGTTTGCTTACAAACTAAATCTATCCTACTTAAGTGCCAATGACTGGGAAGCTGATAATTATGACCCTGTGTATACTGATGATACAGATGGTATAGGTAGAGCTGGATATACTCAAGCTCAGAACCCTGGAGGTTTTGATGCAGTGAATATTTATGGTGATGAATACAATACATTGTTCGACCAATCTTCAGCAAGTCTATTCAATCCGCTTACAGGACTTGGACAATTTCAAAGAAAAGGATATGAAGAGAAAGACTTAGTTGATTATGACACTAGAAATCTAAAATCTAACCTTGCATTGAATTTCAGACTAGCCCCGTCAAAAGGAATAGATTCACCAACATTGATTTTAGCGAGTTCTTATAGCAATGGTACAACAGTATACCAAGGTGACAATAGATTCAGCCTAAAGAACATACAGTTTCTCCAGAATAGGATTGAGCTTCAAAAAAGAGACAAGTACTTCGTCAGAGCGTATATGACTGTAGGCGATGCCGGAGATACTTATGATCCATATTTCACAGCGCTACAGTTACAGCAATCGGCGATACCTGATTTAGAATGGAGAACAAGATATATCAATAGCTGGATCAATGAAGATAGACAGAATAGCATGGAAGGTTTAGGATATCCAGAACTTGTCACCACGGACGCTGATGGAAATATTATTTTCAACCCAGATGGAACTGTAGGAATCTTTGATGCTGATGCAGCAATCGATTGGTTGCAAGATCCTGACAATGTATCAACACTATCGGGATATCATGCAACAGCGGCAGAAGCTGCTAATTCTAAATCAGAAGAGTTTTTTGGTTTCTACGAACCAGGCACTCCAGAATTCCAAGCGGAGTTTGATAGAATAAGATCTGCACCAAGTGGGCAAGCAGGAGGAGGAACACGTTTAATCGATAGATCAAAACTATTCCACGTTAATGGAGAATATAAATTTGAACCAACATTTGTCGATTATATAAAAGTAGGGGCAAGTTATAGATTGTATGATCCAGAATCAGAAGGAACCGTATTTATAGACAGTACCGCTGACATTGATATTAAAGTGGGCGAAGTTGGAATATATGGTGGCTTCCAGAAATCACTAGCAGCAAATAAAGTAAAAATCAGTGGTACACTGAGAGCCGATAAAAATGACAATTTTGATCTTTTACTTTCTCCCGCAGCAAGTATAGTATGGACTCCATCAGAAAATAATTTCTTGAGGTTATCTTTCTCTTCAGCGATCAGAAACCCTACACTTACGGACCAATACCTAGATTTCAATGTAGGAAGAGCGACATTGAGAGGCCATATTGATGACGTAATAGATGTAGTAACTTTAGAATCATTTGATGATTTCAGAAGAGATCCAAGTCTTGATAGAAGCTTACTTGATTCATTTGACATTCCAGGCATACAACCTGAAGAAGTACAAACTCTGGAAGTTGGGTACAGAACGACTCTATTTAATAAAATATATCTAGATGCAGGGTACTACTTTAGTACTTACACTAATTTCATAGGATTCAACTTAGGTGCTGATGTGCAATTTGCTGATCCTACAAGTAACATACCTACTGATGTTGATATATATAGATACTCCGCAAATAGTACGAGCACAGTAAAAACTCAAGGGCTGTCTGTAGGGCTTAATTACTATTGGAATGACTTTAAAATCGCAGGTAATTATTCTTATAATGACTTAGTTGTAACTAATGATGATGACCCTATTATTCCTGCGTTTAATACACCAAAGCACAAATACAATATTGGATTTTCAGGTCGAAAATTAAAACTAACAAGCAATACGTCAAACACATTGGGTTACAATGTAAATTACAAATGGATACAGGGGTTTTTATTCGAAGGATCTCCACAGTTTACTGGATTTATACCATCTTATGGGTTGGTAGATGCTCAAGTAAATTACAATCTAAAAAAGCAAAATCTAACCATAAAAGTAGGTGCATCTAACATATTGAACAATCTAGTTTTCCAAGCATATGGAGGACCTAGGATTGGTAGAATGGGATATGTTAAATTGACCTATGACTTCAAATCTAATTAACATTATCAAACACTAAATTTTAAAACACTAACAAATACAAATTATGAAAAGATTTTTTACACTAACGTTTTTCTCATTGATCGTATTGGGACTTAATGCCCAAACAAGATATGTAGATGAAATATTTACTGAGGTAGCCGTAGAGTCGGATATAGTATACGCAAATAATGTAACAGTTATAACGGGCATGCCTGTTCCTGTTGATATCCAACTGGATGTATATACACCAGTTGGAGATACAGAAACTAACAGACCCTTGATCAAAGTCTTCCATACTGGCAACTTTTTACCGCCATTGATAAATGGTCAAATCAATGGAGATAAAACAGATCCTTATGTAGTAGACATGATCGAAAGATTAGTAAGAAGAGGATATGTAGTAGCTTCTGTAAATTACAGATTAGGGTGGAACCCAATTTCTCCTGATCAAGATGTAAGAACTGAAACATTAATCAATGCAGCATATAGAGGAGTACAAGATTCTCATGCAGCAACAAGGTTTTTTAGAAAATCAGTAGAAGAAGGAAATCCTTATGGTATCAGTGGCGAGCAAATCGTAAACTGGGGAGTTGGAACAGGAGGATATCTTACTTTAGGAGCGGGTACTATTAATGAGTACAATGATGTTGTACTTCCAAAATTCATCAACGCTAATCAAATACCTATGGTATTAGAAGGAGTGCATGGTGATCCTTTTGGAGAACAAATGGCCGCTATTAATATTCCAAACCACATAGGATACTCTAATGACATCAACCTAACTGTAAATATGGGTGGTGCAACCGAAATCTCGTGGTTAAATGATGATGAGCCTAATGCAACACCTCCAAAAGTTGCTGACGGACCAATAATAAGTTTCGCTGTACCAACAGATCCATTTGCACCTTATGGAACTGACTTCCTAATTGTTCCTACAACAGGTGACATAGTCGTAGAGATATCAGGTTCATATGATCTTCAAACAAGAGCAACAGAATTAGCACTAAACACTGTATTTACAGAAGGTACTCTTTATGACGATGCATGGACAACATCTGCAAATACTAACAATGATGGTAATGAAGGTCTATACCCATTCCTAAGACCAAGTTGGGATCTTGATATGGACCCTTTGACTCCAGCAGCTGAAGAGAGCGCACCGTGGGACTGGTGGGACGCAGCATTCTGGTCTACACAAGCACCTGCAGCGTGTGGAGGAGCTCCTATTGAGCTATGTAACTGGGATCTATTAAGCAGAAGAAATAACCCAGATGCTTCTTTTGAAAAAGGAACCACATACATGGATTCGATTATAAACTTCTATGCCCCGAGAGCATGTGTAACACTTGATCTTCCTTGTGCCGCAATGTTCCAAGATAATGCAGTAACTGAAATTCTTGACGCTTCAGTATTAACACTAGCACCTAATCCTGCATCAACAAGTGTTAAAGTTACAGCTGATGGTAAAAACATAAAATCTATTGCTATCTTTGGCATGGATGGAAGGTTATACAATCAGATTACTAACGTAAATGCTGAAAGCGCAACAATCCAACGAAACAATCTGCCAACTGGTATTTATTTCGTGAAAGCCTACTTTGAAGAAGGCATAGCTACCCAAAAGGTAACGTTCGAATAAATCAAACCACTTGAAAACATTAGCCGCCTTTACCCAAGGGCGGCTTTTTTTATGCCTACTATTTCAAATATCCCTATGATACTTCCAGCCCCCTTATAACCTTATACCCACACTTAAATTAAATAAGATCAAGACTGGAACAGTGTAACTTAACTTTGATTAGAGTAATTGGTCTATTATCAAAATGAAAAATAATTCATTCTCGATTACAATCAACCAGCATTTTTTCTTTTACCTGTATGATTGTAACCAAGGTCACGCATCTGCTTTATCATATTGATAGGTCTATAATTGATAATCCATGCCCTCCGTTGGTTAATATTACTTTGATTGCCTAGTGCCCCGTGGACAGTATGCCCATGATGCCCTATTGTAGAACCTTTCCTTAATTCTCCAAAATATATTTCTTCATCTTGAGAAACAGATGTTTTTAATGCTCCGCCAGCATGCGCAAACTCATGTTTTCTTAACACTTCAGATTGATGTGAAGATCGGATATACATCATACATCCATTTTCTTGGTTTACATCATCTAAAGCAATCCAAAAAGAACATGCTCGTTTATCTTCTAAAGATGGCCAGTAAGCAGCATCTTGATGCCATGGAGTCTCTGTAGTTGTATTTGGACGCTTATTTATGATCATATCAAAATCAACATCAATATCATCTCCTAATATTTCTATTGCAATCTTTCTAGTCTTTTTGAAATGTGGGAGATTTAAAAATTCCGAATCTAGAGAACTAGGACACATGATTTGGGTAATCAATTCTTGATTGGCTGAGTCCGATTTTCCACTTAAGTCAGATCGTAACCCTTCCGTATCATAATTACCGTTTAATAATCTATCACATATTTGTGCTACAATTTCTAGTTCAGATTGGGATAATATGTTGTCTATTTGGATAAATCCATTTTTATCCCACATTTCTTTATTTGTCATCGGTAAGAAATTGTATTGTTAGAGCTCCTCCAATTGGACATAAGACTAATCCTTTCTTTTCTCCTATATTTATTAACGAAACACTACGAAATTCTTTACTTAACAGTTCATTTTCATTGACTTTTGAGCTAAATGGTTTAAGCTCTAATATTTTTCCCTGTGAGTTGTTCAGGTTGCCAATTTTTGTTAAATTTTTTGACTTATTACCAACGAGTATTAACTGTCCCATACCACTTTTTACAGCATCATAGATCGGAGACATTTGTGTCTCTAACGGTAAGATTTTAGATTCAAATTGGCCACCACCTTTGACAAGCATCATGTGCTCTAACGTGACTATCTCCCACATTTTAGGATTGGA
>JBLHWH010000271.1:0-7260 GCA_047628935.1 Halioglobus sp.
ATAGGACTCCAAATTTGAAATACCTAACTCTTTGTTGATGTCGCATGTATAACAATAAGAAATCATGTGCTGAATGTCATAATCTGACTTATGCCATGGTCGGTACTCTTCGTAAGCGCCAAAGGGTCTTATGTTTTTAATACCTTGAGCACCCGTTTCTTCACTTAGTTCCCGTTTCATTCCTTCGACTTTATCTTCGCCTAGATCTAAGCCTCCACCTGGAAGACTGTAATCTTCATATCTTTCAGTATAAAGTAGTAAAATGCTATTGCTTTGAATAGCTATGCTCCTAGTGGCTAACCTTGTGAAAATAGATTTATTTTCTAAAGTTTTAACTTCAGGATGAAAGTGCGTTTTTAATATTTGCATATAGAAAGTCTGGAATTTTGATGCAAATATAGATTAGCATAGACCAATAAGAAACAATCAACTAGATTAGATTTATATCCTACTGATTTCGTTAATAGCTGAGTAGAAATTTAGTTTTCCTACAACACAGAAAGAATCGATTTCTTTTTTCGCAGGATGTCCTTCCATACTCTCTGGCATTGTCTTTAATCTAAAATATTTGCCTTCAATCCATTTTACTTCTTCAACTTCCCAAGTAAGAGTCAAAGAGGTATCTATGTATCCATTATTAAAATCAAATTGTAATTCATCTTCCTTAAATACAATATGTACACAAGGTTGTGAAACTACCGGAAACCAAGCATGGCCAAAACCAACTAGCTCTTATTCACCGATTAATTTTTTTTTATAATTTCTTTGGATAATAGCTCATTTCCATAGCAGGCATTTATAATACCACTTTCATTTTTATCAATAAATCCATCCATACTCTCATCATCCTGAACAAAATCACAGTCACGACTCATTTCAATGGTTTCGTTAGATTCATTGATTACATCGCTACTGCACTATAATAGTATTATACATAGCGTTGAAAAGATTATGGGTTGATTTAATAATTTCATTTTACTGTCTATCTGAAGTTTCTTTTCACCAACTAGCTCATATATAAACTTATGATACTTCATATAATAATCAAAGTATAGCACCTAATTCAAGGTTTCAATGCGAACACATCCAAGAAAAACTACATATATGTTAATTGTATAATATATAAAATATAACCGAAAACAATAAATTGAGTTTTGAAATTTAATTTATTGTTACCATTTCAAACCTTATTTGAAGTTAACGTTAACCTATGACTTAAATGTTTTCTAATTCTTATTTTTCCACTAATAAAGCTACCATATTTTCATAATTAGCTTACTTCAAAATAATCATTCCTTAATATACTTTAGAACATAAATTCATCGTAGCCATGCGAGATTTGCAGGTATAATGGTAAACAAAACACCATTATGAATCAGTCAAAATCTTTAACATATAAATTTTAACAAATGAAAAAATCATTACTCTTATTTATGCTCTCTGCAATGTCTAGCATCGGATTTGCTCAAAGCCCTATCTTCGATGAAGAGATTAACATTGAAAATTACGAAAGCAAAGAATTCGTAATGCCCCCTTCTCCATTGACTACACAAGTCGTGTTTATAGGTGGTCATGATATCGTTCAAACCACTCCAACATACGGAAATCCGTCAGGTAGATCAATAGCAAAAGAATGGAATGACTTTATTGGATTCACACCTGACGAAACTGCCAGCACTCTAGGTTGGGTATCTATAAATCATGAACAAATATATCAAGATGACAAAATCGGAGACGGAGGAGGAATGACTGCATTCAGAATTACCAAAGATCAAGATGGTCAAATAGTAGTGGTAGATCAAGATCTAGCAGATGGTAGATCAGGTAAGTTTTTCAACGTAGATTTTGCAAACACTGTTGGAGAAACAGGAATGAATTGCGGTGGAATAGTAGGCCCTAATGGTCGTATCTGGACAGCCGAAGAGTGGTTTCGAGGTAGTCAACAAGATATCTGGAAAGGTAACTTCAACAGTGCTGACAGATCAGATTCATGGAATCCACATAATCCAGCTCCTATGAAAGAAGGTTATGGAGTAAGGGACACTGCCGATTTCACCATTAACGCTCCAGAGTTTCCATTAGTAAATGGCATGACTATCAAGAAGTATGAAAACTTCAACTACATGACAGAGATAGACCCTAAACAAGCTGTAGCTATAAGAAAACAATACAACTGGGGAAGAGCTGGTTGGGAAGGCGGCTCAATCTCAAATGACGGCAAATTCGTTTATTTAGGAATTGATGCAACACCCGCTCCATGGGTAAGGTTCGAAGCTGATACTCCTTTTGATTTTACAAAAGGAGTATTAACAATATACAATGAAACACTACCAAGAGAAGACAGATGGATTCCAGTACCAGAATCTCTCGAAAATACTTTTGGTGGATTGACAAATTATGCTCTGACTGCGGGTGCGACAATGTTCGTAAGAAACGAATGGGTAACTATAGATAGAGAAACTGGAATCATATACTGGTCAGAGACTGGAAGAGATAGCGGTTCATCAGGACCAGGCATACTTTTTAACCGAGTAAAAGAACAAGGGTCAAATTCTCAACCAGCTTCTTGGCATAATACCAATGCCCAAGCTAGAGGATACGCTGATGCATTCGATGAAGGATACCAAGATTATTATGGTAGAGTGGCCTTTTATGATCCTTCTACTGATGAGATAGGCGTAGTCGTAAACGGTGGCCCATATTTAGATGCATCCCCGACCATAGAGGAGTATCCAAGCAAACATCTTAGTAACCCTGACGGACTTTCAATTATCACAATCAATGATGAAAAATTCTTAATGATTCAAGAAGATCTTAATGGGACTTCATTCGGTCGTACTCCAGAAGGAATTAGCAATAGATTGTGTGAGCTGTACCTATTGTCTGTGAATGCAAGAAATGCAGAAATAGATGACCTTATAAGAATTACTGCAATACCAGCTGGGGCTGAAATTACTGGAGCTATTCAAATAGATGATAACACAATCCTTATAAATAGCCAGCACCCTAATGCGGACAATGCATTTCCTCTTAATCACTCATGTACTATCGCAATACATGGATTTCAGAATGTTACAACTGGGCTTCACGGAGGTGGAATATTCGATGATACTAGTTTAAGTGTATATCCTAACCCTACAACTAGAGAAATAACTTTATCTCAAGTATCGGATTATGCGATCTATGATGTTACAGGTAAAAGAATCAAGGTCTTAAGGAATACAAACCAAGCTGATGTTTCTGATTTAGAAACTGGTATATATTTCATTAAGAATACTGATAATGAAGTTATCAAATTAATTGTTCAATAGTGCCACATAATAGTTAGAGTTCAACGGGAAGGTATTCACCTTCCCGTTATTTTTTCCTCATCTCTCATTTTAATATTTTTTCTATGCGAAAGCTATTAGTCTATATCGTAATAATATTTCTTTTTACCTTTTGTAGCTTCATTTCTACTCAGCATGAGTCATTCTCCAATCCTACGGAGCAAGTTACCCTAGCATTCCATCAGAATCTTGACGAACTGGAAATTCTGGTAGAAGAGTTAAATTCGACAGCTCAAAACTACTATATTGAAAAACAGGATCTATTCGATCTGAAAGGTGCTCTATCTAATGCAAGAAATAGCTACAAAAAAGTAGAATTTTTATTAGATTATCTCGATAGAGAATTATCCACCAAATACCTCAACGGGGCGCCACTTCCTAAAGTAGAAGAACATGTTGCTGAAATTGTAATCCAAAAACCAATAGGATTGCAAACTCTTGATGAGCTTATATATATGGACTCTGAAAATGAAAAAGAAGAAATTAAAGATATAGCTAAGACTTTGTTAAAACATGTAAGAAAAGGTAAAACCTATTTGAAAGAAAGGAATATAGAAGATAGATATATTTTTGAGGCTGCCAGATATGGAATTTTACGTGTTTTTACTCTTGGTGTTACTGGTTTTGATACGCCAGGAAGCTCAAATGGGATAACAGAGTCTATTATTTCATTCGAAATTATAAAAAAGACGTTAGCTTACTATCAGTCACAAAACAATAATGTTGTATGCCCTTTGGGAACCAAGGTAATTAGGACATTTGATAATGCTATTCAATATATGGAAGCCAATAATAACTTTGACACTTTCAATAGATTGATTTTTCATAAAGCATATATCAGTATTCTTTACAGAGATATTCTACTTTGGCAAAAAGAACTGGGAATTGAACTTCAAACGGAGGTTGACCACACAAATAAACCTCATAATTACATGAGCGAATCCATATTTGATCTTGATTTTCTTAACGCTACTTATTATACACAGATTGCACAAGAAGATCTGTATAAAGAAGAGATAATTTCACTTGGAAAAACTCTATTCTATGATCCTATTTTATCTAAAGATCTAAAAATGAGTTGCGCATCCTGTCATAACCCAAACCAAGGATTCACGGATGAATTACCTAAAAGCAGAACAAGTAATTCATCTGGCACTACAAAACGACATAGCCCTACCCTCTTGAACTCGGCATATTATGGACAATACTTTTGGGATATGAGAGAATATGATCTTGTGCGTCAAGTGAAGCATGTCGTTCATGACAACCTTGAATTCAATATTGATTTTTTAGACCTAGCTGATAGACTCAAAACAAGTGAAGACTATCTAGCCCTATTTAAAAATGCATATGGAGAAAGAGACAAATATCAGATATCACCATGGTCAATTAGTAATTCTATAGCGGCTTATGTGACTAGTTTATCTAGTTGGAACAGCCCATTTGATGAATATATGAAAGGTAACTCAAAAGATCTATCAGAATCGGCAAAACGAGGTTTTAATCTTTTCATGGGAAAAGCCGCTTGTGGAACATGTCACTTTGCTCCTTCCTTTAGTGGTATTGTTCCTCCATTTTATCAAGATAGTGAATCTGAAGTCCTAGGAGTAACTATGACTTTTGATACCATCCACCCTATTCTAGATACGGATCTAGGCAGAATATCAAATGGCAGAGTTAGGGATCAAGTAGACTTCTTTAGCCGATCATTCAAAACTGCTACTGTGAGAAATGCCGCTATAACTCCACCATACATGCATAATGGCTCTCTTAATACATTGCAAGAGCTGATGCATTTTTACAATAAAGGTGGAGGCGCTGGCTTAGGACTCAATGTACCTCACCAGACACTTTCCGACAATCCTCTGAATCTTACCAACACTGAAATGACTGATATCATATCTTTCATGGAATCTCTAACTGATACAGTTGGGATGACATCAGTTGTTACTGAATTACCAGAATTTCGAAATAATGAGAAGTGGAATGATCGAAAGATTGGGTATTGATAGAATCGAAACCAATCTATTCATTAGCCTTTTCTAATCGAGCATTTTTATAACAAAACAAATATCGGACATTTCTAAAATGACCGACATCTACCAATCGGACTAATCACGCACTCACCCCCCCAACTGAATTATACCCCAAATACTCAACTTCCTCCTCTATAAAATGAATACCGTACTCTTCGAGCTCTTTCAAAATAGGAGTATAAACTTCTTTGGTAATAGGTCTTTGTACACCTGGAGTCGTAATTTCCTTATTGAGGATCTTGAGAGCAGCCATAGCTACTGGAAGACCAACTGTTGCTGCCATTGCGGTGAACGTTTGATCTTCTCCGATCAACACCATCTTACTGTCGATTTGGTGATTTTCTCCGTTTAATTCATAACCAAACTTATGATACATAACGATCATATCTTTATCATCAGGTTTCAATGTCCATTTGTCCTCTAATATTTTCTGAAGTGCTTGAGCGGGAGAGGCATTTTTCAGGCCGATCTTCTTGTTATTGTTAAAAATATCTAGCTCTATCAATTTATCCCACATCAAATCATCTTGATCAATTTTCAAGGCATATCTCATTTTCATTGCTACTGAATCTGTAGGTGAGAAAGGCAGAAAAAGATTGACAAATTCTGCGTAACTCAAGTTTTCAGAATTTTCAATTTTGTAAGTATCATCTGTCATTCCAAGTTGGACAAACATATTCCAAGCTTTACTGAACCCTACCCTACGCATGGTTCCTCTGTACAAAGTAAGAATATCATCAAGGCCATATATGCTTCTGTATTTTAATGAGTTCCTATTGGCTAATGCTTCAAATCGTCCATATCCTTCTACCTCCAAAAATTCCGTCCTTCTAAAAAGTCGGTGGTATGGAATATACTTACGACTGCCTTCTTGGATAAATTCAGCTGCACCTCCTTGTCCAGCAAGTACTACGTTTCTAGGGTTCCATGTAAACTTGTAACGCCATAAATTATCATCGCTCTCCGGAGCCACCAACCCTCCCGTAAACGATTCAAACATTAACATCTTTCCGCCTTCATCTCGAATCCGATCTATGACTTGCATCGCACTCATGTGGTCGATTCCTGGATCAACCCCGATCTCATTCATAAAGACTAAGCCGCTTGCTTTAGCATCTTCATCCAAAGCTTGCATCTCATCACTGACATACGAGGCAGTCACCAAATGTTTCTTGTATAAAATACAATCCTTTGCCGCTTCGAGATGAAATCGGGCTGGCAACATAGAAATGACAAGATCTGCAGCCTGAATAGCAGCACTTCTTTGCGGAGCATCGAATACATCAAGTTTTATGCCTTTTGCACGCGGATGTCCTTGCGTAAATTTCTGAGCACTGTCTTCAGAAAGATCACCAATTGTAATGAAAATATCTTCACTTTCAGATTTATCTAGCAAGTATTTTATCAAAGAGCAAGCTGATCGTCCCGCTCCAATAATCAATATGTTCCTCATTTCTACTATGTATTTTTAATTGGGACGAAAGTAGTTAAGTGAATTGGAAAGTAGGAATAAATGTTGAATTAAAATCTTCTTCAAGGCGATGTTATATAATTTAACCAACTTATTTATTTATTAAGGTTATTCTCACTATTTTTTAATTTATATTTTGTTAGACCTGATTTTTCGGTGAAGGTTTAACGTCTCAAGCGCACACGCAATACGACCGCATAGGTAGTATTGCCGTTGTATACATTGTTGAACTAAACACCTATTGGTGTAGCCTCTACCGACCAAAACTTGGCTAAAGACTTGCCATATATTAGTTATTTAATTTAAATTCATAACACATGACAAGTTTTAAGCAAAGGCCTGTACAGCCTGATCCAAACGTACAAAAGAAAGACTTATTATCTATCACTTTACCCATGATCAATCGGATGAAAATCGAAGATAA
>JBLHWH010000272.1:0-7205 GCA_047628935.1 Halioglobus sp.
CATTAAAGTAGTGAATGTGAAACAATCACTCATTCCTTCACAATTTACACTACATTAAAGTAGTGAATGTGAAACAATCACTACTTCCTTCACAATTTACACTACATTAAAGTAGTGAATGTGAAACAATCACTCATTCCTTCACAATTTACACTACATTAAAGTAGTGAATGTGAAACAATCACTCATTCCTTCACAATTTACACTACATTAAAGTAGTGAATGTGAAAGAATCACTACTTCCTTCACAATTTACAATACATTAAAGGTAGTGAATGTGAAACAATCACTCATTCCTCCACAGTTTACAATACACAAAACGAAGCTATGGTGAGTATTTTTAACAAAGTCGGAGAAATAAAGAGATTTTCAAGAATGATATGTTATTTGTTTACCATTCCTTACCTATAAAATAGAACAACAAATAGAGAATGGAATCAAGCTTCTTCGTTGTTTTAAGATTTAACAACGAACTAGTTTTAGGTGGTTGTTAAGATAAAGACTTTGTTACAGTATAACCCTGTTCCTATTGATTAATACAAGAGGTACTTATAAGAGTGAAACTCTTTATAGATTGATTATATGTATTGTTAATTTTCATATGTTACGAAAAAATATATTAATTATTCACACCATTTGACATACTTTGACAACAATATCACATTTCAACGTTTATAAATGACTAATTTTACATCACTTTGGCTAAAATAAGATGAAGAGTTATGAGTAAAAAAGGAAGAGTATTGGTGGCGATGAGTGGCGGTATAGACAGTACAGTTGCTGCTATGATGTTACATGAAGAAGGATATGAAGTAGTGGGCATAACTATGAAAACATGGGACTATGCTAGTAGTGGTTCGTCTAAAAAAGAAACAGGGTGTTGTAGCTTAGATAGTATAAATGATGCTAGAGAGGTCGCTGTTCAAATGGGGTTTCATCACTTCATTATAGATATTAGAGAAGAGTTTGGAGATTATGTAATCGACAATTTTGTTGAGGAATATATTGCTGGAAGAACACCAAATCCTTGTGTATTGTGTAATACACATATAAAATGGAACGCTCTGATCAAGAGAGCTGATGCTATGGATTGTGAATTTATAGCTACGGGCCATTATGCTGTTATCAAAGAGCATGAAGGACGGAAATTTATATCGAAAGGTAAGGATGATCGAAAGGATCAAAGTTATGTTCTGTGGGGATTGGATCAAGATTCTCTTGAACGCAGTGCATTTCCTCTCGGGAATTATACTAAGCCAGAAATCAGACAGATGGCTAAAGATTGGGGTCATGAAGCACTTTCTAAAAAAGCAGAGAGTTACGAGATCTGTTTTGTGCCAGATAATGATTATAGAGGATTCTTGAAGCGAAGAGTAGACGGACTAGAACAGAGAGTAGCAGGTGGAATATTTTTAGACAAGCATGGAAATAATCTTGGAGGCCATGACGGTTATCCTTTTTATACAATAGGACAGAGAAAAGGCCTAGGTGGTGGATTCCTTACTCCTAAATATGTCACAGAAATAATTCCTGAAACCAATACCGTAATACTAGGTGAAGCTGAAGACTTGTTTAGGAATGGTATGCAAGTTGGCCAAATAAACATGCAAAAATATGCTTCATTGCCTGCAAATGGTCTAGAATTGACCACGCAAGTGAGGTACAATGATAAGGGCGTGCTTTCTACAGTTGCAAATAACGGGTTAGATGTGCAAGTAGAGTTTCATGCAAATGTAAGTGGTATAGCACCTGGGCAATCTGCCGTTTTCTATGATGGGGATGATGTAGTAGGAGGTGGAATTATCACTAGGAGTGGGTTGGTCAATAATAATTAGAAGATTGTTTTCTATAGAATAGCCTATAGGGAAGCATATTCTAGTATAATATTATGGAAGATTTTAAAGTTATATATTTGGTAGTGGCGAAAACATAAGCTGGTCGTTTCAGACTAGAAATTTTGTTCATAGTCGAGGCGCAAAAAAAAAAGATGAGTTATGCAGCACAAAATGAGTATTTTTGTAGCGAAGCATAGGGACAAAATATCAGCATCAAATGGATAAATTATTCTTTAACATTACTTAGCTATATATTTCAGTGCACAGTTAAAATACATTTTACTGAGATGATTTTTTCAAATAGAAAAGCGACATCTTTAAATTTTATTACACAATGAAACGAATTCCTACATTGCTATTTAGCATATTAATCATTTCGATACTTTCTTGTGGGGACAATGAAATAGAAACGCCAGATGAGTCTATTTTTGGATATGAATACTTCCCTCTAGAATTAGGTTCTGAGTGGGTCTATGCAGTGGATTCAGTATTATTCACACAAGGAGGGACAAATAATATTATAAGTTCTTCTTTCATAAAAGAAGAGTTGATAGAAGTGTTAAATGATTCTGATAATAATAAAGAATATAAGATACAAAGAAGCTATAGGAAGGATTCGCTTTCTCAATGGCGGGTTAGGCAGATTTGGATTACCCAAAGAGATGATAGAAGAGCGATAAGGACGGAAGGGAATATGTCTTTTGTGAAATTAGTATTTCCGGCTGTAGATGGCACAAAATGGGATGGTCATATATTCTTTGACGATGAAAAGGAGTTCCCTGTTGCCGCTGAGAATCTTACAGTTTATAAGGATTGGGAATATAAAATAAACGTCGTAGGCTCTAAGATTGTTGGAGGTGTGCTTTATCCTGAAGTCTTAGATGTTTCACATATTGACATAGTTACATTTATTAGTAAACGATTTAGTACGGAATCTTATGCAAAAGGAATTGGTTTGATAGAGCGTAAGATGGAAATTTTTGATTCTCAAAATGGTAATGAATCTCTTCCATGGATTGAGCGTGCAGAAAAGGGATTTCAACTTACTCAAACTTTGGTTTCATTTAAGAAAAATTAAGATCTTTGGAATATATTACTGTAGGTAAATTAAATAAATCATTTGGAACAAAAGGCCAAATACGAGTTGTGGCTGAAAAAGCCTTCAAATCCGATTTGGAAAATAACGATGTCTGGTTTGTTGAGAAAGCAGGTGATTTGATCCCTTATTTTGTTGAAAGTTTGGATGAGTCCGTTCATTTTTTAGTGAAATTCGAAGATGTCGATGCTCCAGAAACAGCGAAAAAAATAACTGGTTGTATACTTAAACTTCGGAAAAAAGATGTTTCCTACAAAGAAGATATAGAAGGAGACGATCTTGATAAGCTAGTTGGTTTTACTATTCAAACTGAAGTTGGACATATCATAGGTAAGATTCAATCGGTAGAGGAATACCCACAGCAATTGATGGCGATAATTTTGGATGATGCACAAAACCGATTTTTAATTCCATTAGCATCAGAATTTATGGTTGACTTGGATGTTTCCAAATCACGATTAGTAATGAATCTTCCAGAAGGCCTAATTGAAAGTCAATTGGGATAATGATGTTCTTGATTAATCTACCTTTATGATGGTGTAACCTAAGTTGAAATTGATATTCTCTTATTTTATCGGTCGCATCAGGTTAAGTTATGTAAACTAGGTTGCAAACGAAATGAAACTTACTAATAAATGAAAAGATAAACCCATATTTGAGTTACCATATGCCGAGAAGATATTTGGGAACGATTTTGAAAATGTTAATTTGGAATTTGTTTCTTTACTGAATCTCGGAATAAATTCTTTTTAATTGTATTTACACCGGATAACAATATTAACTTTTTTCCTGCTTGCGTCTATTAGTCTTGATGCGCAAGAATATGAATTTCGATTTTACCTAGGAGCAAATTATTACCAAGGGGACCTAGCGCCATCTACCAGCAAATTTAGTTTTTCTCAAGGGCAATTGGCTTGGTCAACACTATTGGGTGTTAAGCTTAACGATGTACTCAAAGTGAATGCAAAATTCATGATGGGCAAATTATTGGGTCGTGATTCTGATTCAAGAAATGCAGGTAGAAAAAAAAGAAACCTAAGTTTTGAGAGCCCACTTTATGAATTTGGTATAAATACAGAAGTAAATATCAACCACTTTCTAAAAGGATTAAATAAATACGGTGTAAAAGTATATTACACTACGGGCATCAATGTATTCAAGTTTGCTCCAAAAACTGTTATAAGAAATAAATTTGGAGAGGTGGAAATTATTGATTTGCAGCCTCTAGGAACTGAAGGGCAGGGTTTTCCTGGTTTCGATGCTAAATATAACCTTACACAAATCAATATTCCTTTTGGTTTGGGGTTTAGATTCCATTTATTTGATAATATTGAGATGGGCATCGAGCTAGTGCCAAGAATCACATTCACTGATTATTTAGATGATGTCAGTGGTAAATATGTTTCATATGAAGATTTAATGGCGGCAAATAGACCAGATGCAGCTATGTTGGCTAATCGAATAGGGGAGTATCTAGGGACTGGCGTTGTAAGTCTACCTACCGGCGCATCAAGAGGGAATCCCAACGATAATGACTGGTATTTCTTTTCAGGAGTTTATTTATCATACAATTGGGGAGTAGGGTATAAGCCACTAAAATTCAATACGAAACCACTAGAGGAGGATGCATCTGAACCCCAAGAACCAGAATAAAATGGCGATAAATAGCTCAAAGTTAATTTTTAACTAGTTACTGTATTTTTATCTCACTATACTTCAATATAAATTTAATCTATCTTCAAACTTATGGATCTATATAGTTGTTAATACATGAGAATCTGACAATCAAAATTACGACAATGGACACAAGTTAGCTTCATATTGTGATTTTGTAATCAATCCAAAAAATGCTAAATTGTAAGCAAAACTTGCTAATAAAATAAAAAATTAATATGTCTGATAAATTCAATGAATTAAATACTGAAGAACAACGTGTAATCCTTAATAAGGGAACAGAAAGAGCATATGTTGGAGAATACGATAAGCATTATGATAAAGGAACATATATTTGCAGACAATGTAACACACCGTTATATGAATCAGACATGAAGTTCAATTCTGGTTGTGGATGGCCAGCATTTGATGATGAGATTGAAGGAGCTGTAAAAAAAGTGCCAGATGCAGATGGTAGAAGAGTTGAGATCGTCTGCAATAATTGTGACGGTCATCTTGGTCACGTTTTTGTGGGCGAAAAACTGACAGCAAAAAATACAAGACATTGTGTAAACAGTATCTCTATGAAGTTTGTAAAGGGAGAGTGATTCGTTTTAAAGCAATATTGTCTTCGAAAAATAGTTTCTTACATTTACATCACTAACAAATGTAATTAACTGGTATTGTTACTAAATTATATAAAAGACACCACAAGAGCCTATCAAGCGCTGCAGGCATTTCGATTGGGAGCTTCTATACTTTTGAGTATTGTGCTTGTAAAGCTTGCTTTTACGAAATCTGAAATAGGAGATTTTGAATGGTTTTTATTCTTGACCAATGCGTTGTCATTTTTTTGGTCCATGGGATTGTTGAATGCATTTAAAAGTTATTTTCCATCAAAAAGCACAGAAGATAAGGCAACACTTATATCAAATCTAGCACTTGTCTTTCTTGGATTCAGTTTTATAGCGGTCTCAGGATTGTACCTTACCAGTTATGGAAGAGAATTGATGAGTCAAGGTAACTGGGTGTACTTTTGTGTTTTCTTAGTATTAGGTATATCAGCTTCAATTACGGAGCATATTTTGATAATAAAGGAAAAATCAATCAATCTTTTCTATTATGGTTTAGCATCTTATTCTACGTATTTTATTGGATTGTCTACCGTAGCGCTATGGTTTCATAGTATTAATTATTTATTCGTTTTCCTTGCCTGTTGGGCTACATTGAGATTTATTTATGGAATCATAGTAGTTAATAGATATGGAAGTTGGACTTGGGATTTATCTTCTGCAGTGAAATTTATTGCATTTTCCGCTCCGCTTATTATTCACGTATTACTTGGCGGAGGCATGGAATATGTAGACGGATATTTGGTAGATGCCTATTACTCTAGAGATGGGTTCACAATTTTTAGGTATGGAGCCAGAGAACTGCCTATAAATACCATTTTTATCACTGCGATGGTAGCAACTATGATCCCTCTTGCCGTCAGTAATCTGAATCTCACATTAACCGATTTAAAGGCTAGGTTGAATAAACTAATGCATTGGCTTTTTCCTTGTAGCATAATTCTGGTTTTGACCAGCCCCCTTATTTTTCAAGCTATTTATAATGATGGATTTCTAAAATCAGCATTCGTTTTTAATATTTATCTACTTATTCTTTGTAGTCGACTTGTACTTCCTCAGATCATTCTATATGCAAAACAAAAAAATAGTGTCCTAATGTGGGTAGGGTTATTAGAATTGATTGTAAACATAGCACTGAGTCTCTATCTGATTCAAGATTATGGAATATTAGGGATTGCTTTTGCTACGGTGATAGCTTATATTGTACAGAAAGTAGCACTAGTAGTGTATTGTAAGAGAAAATTAAATGTCAATTTATCGGTTTATCTAGATATCAAAACGCATATGCTTTATTCAGCTTTGCTTTATGCAGTATTTATCGTTTCATACTATATTTATTATTGATTGCTAAAATCTTGACTTCTGAAATATTGGATACAACTTCTACATTTTAGGAGGCATTTAGATTTTTAGTAAATACTCAAGCAGAGTGTGGCTTGAGTCGCAAACGCTCGTATAGTCTTTTAGCTTCGTTTGTTGGCAATGACAAATGAAGGACTAGCCCGCGAGGCGAAAGTGAATTTGCGGCACAAGGCTAATCATTTTTTTTTCTGTTTATGACAATATCTAAGCTGTACTTAAACTGTTATTAAGACTTTTTTACATAATAAGGTAACTATATACATGGTTACACTAAATAAAGAAAAATTGTATATCACATAATAAGCATTATATAATCTATTTTAGTAAAGATAAATCCTTTGTTTGCAAAGATTCCCTTTCTTCCTGATAAGGGGTGTGATGCTGGTAAGGAGTCTGTTTATATTTTAATTTGTCTTCTAACTCTATTATTGACTGCTCTATTGTTTCTATCTTGGTGGTACTGTTACATGACTGTATATTTGATAACAACGCAACTATTATGGCTAGTATAGATGGGTGTAACAGCCCCGTAAAGATTAAGACATAGTTACGAATAATTTTTTGTAATTATGAGTGTGAAAAAGACAGAAAAAGGAACAAAGAAGTTCACAAAGGCAGAGAAGCTTT
>JBLHWH010000273.1:0-7137 GCA_047628935.1 Halioglobus sp.
TCATGGAAAACTAAACCTCTTTCCATTTAAATGGGCGTAGAACCAATTTATTTAAAGAATAGCAAACTCAAACATCTATGTAAAAGAGAGGCATAAAGACCTAAAAGATCTACATTAATTGTTAAATTTAATACACATTTCAATTCTCTCTTTTTATGATATCTAGATACTCAATTACCTTCTTCCTAATATTAAACGGTATTAGTTCAATTTTTAGTCAGGTGCAAAATGTTAAGTATGGAATCAAGTATATTCCAGCTACCTCTTATTATGACTGCTATTTTAAAGTTTCAAGTGGTTTTGCAGAATCTTCCGATGATAGAATACTGAATGATGCGAAGTTTTCTGTTAAAGTGGAGACTGGTACTTCTATCTCGTTGAAGTCTTCTAACTTGCCATTTTTAAACCATGAATTTTATGATGGGGCGGAGCCTGTGTCATGGAGCATTTCACAATCCGTTTTTTCTCCAGCATCAGATCCAGAATTTGATTATTATTCCTTTGTACCGGATCTTCCACAGGTCAGTAGATTCAATGACTTATTTCAAAATACAGAATATAATTTATTTAGAATTTCTGTAGAAGGTAGCTGTGTAGAAGGTGTGCAAATATTTAGAAATGGAATAGATCCAGGATCTAATGGGTCAGGGATGGGCGGGAAGGATTTTTCAAATAATATAAGTATTAACTCTACGAATAGTTTGTATTCTGGACTGGACGAAGGTACAGCATTTGGTGCAGATTTGAGATTGGATGATGTGTTTTCTTGTGATGGTGATTGTGGTACATTAGAGATCGGAGGGAATTGTGATTTGTCTAATTATACATTTTTATGGAGTGATGGTAGTACTAGTTCTGCCGTCACGGTGTGTCCAGATATGACTACGATGATGTCAGTATTAGTTGAAGGCGAAAACGGGTTTAGTGAGCAGTTGACTGGGGAAGTCAATTTTGTAGAGCCTTTTGTTTTGAATGTCTTTGGCAGTGCGATTTGTATAGGGGGTGAATTAGAAATGTCTGAGCAAGGAGGGCGAAGTGGAACTTGGTTAAGCAATAATACAGATCTTGCTATTCTAAATGAAATAAGTAGTAACAATAGCGCTTTTTTTTCGGGACTTAAAGAAGGTGTTGTCTCTTTTACATTTATTGATGACGAGACGAGTTGTGTTTCAGTCTCACCGGACATTATTGTCTTACCTAAATTGGAAATTATCCCTTTTGACGATACAATATTGAAAATTGGAGAAAGACTATCATTTGGAACATCAGAAATTTATGATTATAAAGCATATTGGGATGTATCTCCTAGTGATGTAGCGGCTATTCATGATGGTGTTTTATATGGATTAAAACCAGGCGCCTGTGAGGTTAGCTTCAGCTTACCTATAGAATATGGATGTACCTCAAATTCGATAACAGTATTAGTTGAAGAAAACAATATTTGTAATGATGACGGGATTAAGATATGGGAGAATATAAAAATTGGAGATATAAACGAAATAATTGACATCGAGGCAAGTGGGGCATCCAATAAGTTTTTTGAAGGAGATGAGAATTACAGTGTGATTATTTATGATGGTAATACTGGAAATGCCATTTTGAATAGGTTAGATTTTTCAGGGCAAATAGTTCAAGAGAGTCAAGCATTTACAAATAGTAGCCATGATTCTGATAGTAGTTATGAACTAGAGCTTCATGACATGGATTTTGATGGGTTGATAGATCTTGTTCTTAAAGAGGATCTACTTTTTGGTGAAGAGAGGCTATATTGCTATCGCAATATGGGGGATGGGAATTTTGCATTAGAAATAGTAGAAAATCTATTTGATTCAGATAATTTAATAGAACTCGTTGATCTTGATAATGATGGCTTCTTAGATGTCATTTCTGTTCACAAACATGATGCTTTTTATAGAGTTATTTTCAATAATAATTGGAATTCGGTGGTAATTGATGGAACACCAGGAGTAGATGGTACGCAATATTGGATATTTACAATGGATTACAATCAAGATGGTTTAATGGATGTTGTTTATCAAGACCAAGGAATTTTAATTAACAATGGTAATCGAACTTTTACGTTCGATCCATCATATGATGTAGCTGTCAGCTTTATATTTAGAGATAGGTATCTTTATGATCCTGAAAGTGAATTGTTGATAGGTAATGAAATTATCTATTCTGCCGAGGATGTTTTGTCTGGTGAATTTACACAATGTGCAATAGCACGAATAGGAGGAGAGATTAATAATTTTAAGCGAACTCCAAGATTCTATGCTAATATCAATTCTACCACAGAGAAGGAAATAGTGGTAGTCGGAGAAGGTGGTTTTATGTCATTAAATACTTCAATAAGTTGTGACGAAATCGGAGACGGATTTAAGCATTTCAATTTTGAAGGTGTATCTGGAAAATACAATCAAATTGACATCGGGAATGACGGATATACAGATTTTTTCTATCTAGAAGGCAATGAGCTCTATGCTTCTATAAATCCAAATTCTAATTCAGATAACATCATAAAGGGGCTTTGTTATATTGATAAGAATGAAAATGGAGAATATGATGCAGATGAAACATCGCTAAGAAATGTAAAAATTAAAACGGATCAATCCAATACTGTTTTTCTTACCGATGAAAATGGAAAATTCAGCTTAATACCTCCAATTACTGAGTTCACTTTAAATGCTTCTGTAACTGATGGGAAATGGGGAGAGAATTCACTTTCGATTTCTTCTGAAGATGTAAGAAGCGGATGCTTCGAAACTAACTACTTTGGATTTGTGCAATCTCCAGATTTACCAACTTCTGGAAGTATATCTATTAGTAACTCTATCACTCGGTGTGATTTTGAAACGAGATTCTTCATCACAATTGAGAATACAGGAGATGAAGATGCGGTTTTTGACCTTGAGTTCTTATTTGATGAAGAGACTTCATTCATGAGTTCTGATATTCCGAACTATTCTAATACTGGTCAAAAGCTGAGTGCAAGTCTTGGCATGTTATCTCCATTTGCATCACAAACATATAAGGTGACTTTGAAAATGCCCTCTGGCTCCTCTAATTTGCCAATGCTTAACTTCGGAGCAACACTATCGAGTGGTTCTCAATTACTGGATGAGTATACATATATGGAGCAATTAAGATGTTCTTATGATCCCAATGACAAAAGAGTCCAACCAGATAGAGAAGGTGATGATAACTTGACTTTATTCGAAGAGAACTTGGAATATACTATTCGTTTTCAAAATAATGGAAATGATACGGCATTTACGGTGCGCATAGTTGATGCATTGGATCCTAATATTGAGCCTTCTTCTATTAGTGTGATAAATTCAAGCCATAGTGTAGAAACGTGTATCGATAATGACACAATCGTATTCTTATTTGAAGATATTAACTTGGTAGACAGTATGACTAATTATGTTTTAAGTCAGGGTTTTGTGACTTTTAATTGTAACGCAAAGGAGGGAATTGACGAGAATACTATAATAAATAATGTTGCGGATATCATTTTTGATAGTAATGATCCGATTATAACGAACACTACAAAAAATACTTTGGTGAGTGAATTTTGCACTGATCAAGAATACAATATATCTAGTATGATCTGTGTTGGGGAATCAATCAATGGGTATACTGAATCAGGGGTCTATGTAGATTTCTACACTGATATAAATGGTTGTGATTCAATAGTAAATCTTGAATTGTTGGTTTCGTCATATATGACCTATAGTGAAGACGTTTTGGTATGTCAAGGAGATACAATATTGATAAATGATGTGATGATTTCAGAGCCTACTACTTTAATTGATACACTAGAAAGTAGTACCGGATGCATAGATAGTATTCGTTTACAATCAATTCAATTTGTTGATGAAAAGGAAGTTACTATAGACATTGAAATCTGTGAAGGTGATGATTTTGATGGACTCACTGAATCAGGGCAATATAATTTTAACCTATTAAGTGATCAAGGTTGTGACTCTATAGTTACTTTAAATCTAGATGTAATCACTCCTGGTTCTGAAGATTTATTTTTACTTGTTTGTGAAGGAGATTCAGTTTCAATATTAGATAATGATTATCAATTTTTTGAGAGTACTCAATTTATAGATACGGTTTTCAATATTAATAATTGCCCAGTTGAGTATACCAATGTTCAGATCACAGTCACTGAGTTAAAAGAAATATCAATCGACACCACAATCTGTGAAGGTGAAGAATATTTGGGCATTTTAGAATCTGGAAATTATATAATTGATACCATCGACCAAATAACAGGTTGTCCAATGACAATTAATTTGAATTTGGCGGTATTGCCAGCATCTGATCCTAATTGCACAGTGAGCACAATAGAACAGGAAAATTTTCAAATTGAATTATTTCCAAACCCGGCGAATGCTCAAATAGTAATAAAATCAGATTATAAGATAGAGTCAATACAAATTTTTGACACGCAATTCAGAAAGTTGTTCTCGATGAATACTAATGCTACCTTTGCAGAAATAAGTGTAAGAGAATTTCATTCAGGTATTTATATAATTAGGTGTAGGATGAAAGATCAAGATGTATATAAGAAATTGATAGTCCAGTAGGATCAATTTTAAATCTTAAATGGATAAAATGAAACTTTATCATCGTTTTTATTGATGATAGTGGGTACGGAAGAAAAATTCAGATGGCATACAAGAGAAAAAGAAAGGAGACACAGATTGAGGTTATATATGAAGATAATCATTTTATAGCGGTAAATAAACCAGCAGGTGTTCTTGTTCATGGTGATGAAACTGGTGATGAGACATTAGTGGACGCAATCAAGGAATATATTAAAGTCCAGTATAAGAAACCTGGAGATGTTTTTCTTGGTGTGATTCATAGGATTGATCGACCAGTAAGTGGGGTAGTCTTATTTGCGCGTACGAGTAAGGGGCTGGCTCGGATGAATAAGTTATTTCAAGAACGAAAAGTATCTAAATCTTATCTGGCGATAATAAACAAAAAACCTGAGCCACTTAGTGGCAAAATAGAAAACTATCTCTCAAAAGATGGTACCAAAAATAAAGCTCACGTTCATACATCTTCCAAAAAAGGAGGGAAGTTGTCTACAACAGAGTATAAACTTCTAGCTGGTCTGAATGGGTATTATTTTCTTGAAGTAAACCCAGTGACGGGACGACCTCACCAGATTCGTATTCATCTTGCTTTTAATGGAACGCCAATAGTCGGGGATCTAAAGTATGGATATTCTAGACCAAATCAGGATAAATCTATATGCCTACACTGTCAATGGTTGAGTTTCGAACATCCGATAACAGGCAAAAAGATGAAACTAAGAGCTGATATGCCTACTAAGGAATACTGGAGTTTCTTTTGTTAAGGATCTGTGTAGATGTAATTATTCAACGGGTTCTACAAAAGAAATTTCACCATCTCCTAGTACAATCATTTTATCTTTATAAAGCTTACCAACAGCTTTTTTAAATACTTTTTTGCTTACTCCAAAAGTGCGATAGATATCTTTTGGATCAGATTTATCATGAAGAGCTACAGATTTATTTTCCTCAAGATAGTCGAGTAAGTCATCTGAAAAATCTCTTACGCTTCCATATCCTTCTTCCTGCAATGTTAGATCAATCTTTCTATCGTCTCTGATTTTTTTGATGAACGGGGATATGCGATCTCCTATGCGGAGATCCTTATACACTTCGTTCTCATACAGCATACCAAGACATTTATTTTCAATAATGCAGAGGTAACCACTTGGTGTTCTTCGATATACAAGTGACTTTACTTTTTCTTTCTCTCTGAAACTACTAGAGTCGTGACCAATATAATCTTCTATTTTTGTAGAACCTGTAATTCTGTTAGATAGCTCATCAATATAGACAAAGACGATATAAGACCTTCCTTCTCGTAACTCTGTTTTTTGTTCTCTGAATGGAATGAACAGGTTCTTTACCAATCCCCAATCCGCAAAAGCCCCATGATCACTGACTGAGACGATTTCCATATATGCACATTCTCCTACTTCTGCCAATACATCTTCTGTAGTGGCAACAAATCGTTCTTCACTATCCAAATGGACAAATACATCGATCTCATCTCCTTCTTCATAATCTTCAGGAACATATTTCATTGGAACTAAGATCTCACCTAGTTCTTCACCGTCTACATATGCACCAAAGTCAGTAAATCTGTTGATTTTCAAAAAATTGTATTTTCCTAATTCTGCCATTTTATAATATTCCTAGTTCATTAAATTCAGAAAATAGTTGATCTGGGTTTTCAAATCTTATCCCTTGGATTCCTATTTTCTTAGCCGCCCCAATATTACGGAGATTATCATCAATAAAGAGACATTCCTTAGCTATTAACCCATATCTAGCTAGGATGAGTTCATAGATCGCAGGATTTGGCTTTTTTATCTTCTCTTTTCCAGAAACTAGGATTCCTTCAAAGTGGCTTAGGAAGTCATACATCCTTACCGCTATGGGCCATGTTTCAGCGGACCAATTTGTCAATGCTACGAGTCTATATTGATTGTGCTCTTTGAGTTTTTCTAATATGCTGACACAGCCTGCTATTGGTCCTCCGAGCATTTCTTCCCATCTGCCATAACAAGGAATGAATCAATAATAAAGTTACATTCTTCTGCTTGATCTTTTTTCCTTCTTCTGCGTTAAAAAGCCTCGCCTATGCGATGCATAGCCTATGTTTTTTGCCTTGGAGAATGAATAAATATCAGCACATAAAAACATACTTTATTAATGTATCATTCCTAAGCTACTATTTCTGTTTTGTATTCTGGGTACATTGTAATGAGCTCGTCATTTGCTTCTTCAATCGATCTTCCTGCATCTTGTTGCTCGTTCCATTCAAAAGTACATACTTTATTAAAGAAGTGATCCATTGCTTCTTGTGTTTCAAAATAGCTTTTGAAGACATACTCAGGATTCCAATCTATCAAAACTCCGCCTAGATCAAAAATAATCGTTTTTATCAAAATTTATTTGTTTGTAATTCCAAATATATTAACTAATACAGCATGTTTAGTCAGCGATTCAGAGCGAGTTTAAAAAAATAAGGTTAGCTAATTCTAGAAATATATGGGCATAGCGCTGCCACAGAATG
>JBLHWH010000274.1:0-7107 GCA_047628935.1 Halioglobus sp.
AGAGTAGACTTTAAAGTAGCATTTAAGAGAAACTACAAAAAGATGACAACATCATTAATATTTGACATTCAAAATATTATGAACAGAAAAAATTATAGCTCGGACGTATTCAATGAATCAACTCAGTTGATAGAACAATCTACACAAGTAGGGTTGCTACCAGTGATTAGTTACAAAATAGAATTTTAGAAATATGAATGCAATACCGCTAAAAGCAAAAAAAATAAAGACAGTTGCATCTATAACTAGTATTTTTGCTAATATGGACACTGATAAATCTTTAGTAAAAAATACAAAAGAAGGAGATAAAAATGCCTTTGAACAGTTATTTAAAAAGTATTACTTGCGACTTTCCCATTATGCATATCAGTATGTGGGCAACATGCCAGATGCTGAAGAACTGGTCCAAGAAACATTTGTGAATATTTGGGAAAAGAGATCTACTATAGATATCAGTATTTCTTTCAAATCGTATATCTATCAAGCTGTAAAAAATCGTGGCATTAATGTAATAAGGGGAAATCAAAGAAGAATCAACCATCATTCACAGCATCAAGTCTCAAATATAGATTCGTCCAAAACGGATGATAATATTCACCTCAATGAGCTTAACGAAAAACTTTTCGAAGGTCTAGAATCATTGCCTCCTAAATGCAAAAAAATATTTCAGATGAGTAGACTTGAAGGTCTGAAACATAAAGAAATAGCTGTCAAAATGGAGATAAAAATCAAAACTGTCGAGAATCAAATCTCTATTGCTTTGAAGTATTTACGAAATCATCTCTCTGAGTATTTGCAAATAATAGCACTCATTTTTTCTACCTCAAATATTTAATATTATGAATAAAATAATTCTTACAAACGAAAATATAGAAGAGGTCATTGGGAAACAAATGGACAGTGTAGCCACTTCAGCAGAAATCGAAGCTCTTGCATCCTGGAGGCAATCAAGTAGTGAAAATGAAACATATTATCAGCACTTAATTCAGGTCAATGATTGGTATACAGGCATGCAATATCATAAAATAGATGTAGATAATGCCTGGAAAAGTGTCACTCAAAAAATCCATAAAAAAGAAAGAAAAAACCAAGCTCCACAAAAGATAAAACTATGGTCATATCTTGGATATGCGGCTTCGTTTCTTCTAATCATTGGTGCAGTATGGCAATTATTGTTGCCAAGTTTAACACAGACGGACACAAATGATGCCGAACACTATGCTACAAATCACTCTCCAATTGATTATCAACTGAAAGATGGTTCTATGGTGCGTCTTTCAGCCAATAGTGCGATGAGCAAACATGGTGACGGAGATCGATCATTCAGTTTTTCAGGTTCAGCAAATTTTGATGTGATTCACGATGATGCACATCCATTTACTGTGCATATGGATGATATTATTGTCAAAGATCTCGGCACAGTATTCGATATAATTGCACAACCATCCAGCGATACCGTTTTTGTAAAAGTGACAGAAGGCATAGTACAATTTTACACTTCAAAAGACAAAGGCATCATGGTAGAACACGGTGAAGAAGGGATGTATATAAAATCAAAAAATCAATTTTTAAAAAGATCAATAGATACCAAAAATCAATTTCTCAGTATTGTGTTTAATGATGCTACATTTGGTGATGTAATAGACCATCTTGCATATTCCTTTCGAAAAAACATAGAATTAGAAAATGAAAATATTCGACAGTGTAATATCACTGTTGACTTCACAAAAGCTCCATACTCAATCGTAAAGGAAATCATAGAAGAGACTTTATCTGTAACTATCGAAAGTAGAAATAACACGCTAGTAATCAATGGAAATGGTTGCAACTAGTCATAGTGAATTTATCATGAGATAAGGTCATGTCATCATGCACAACAAGAGGTTTACATAAAAGCTCTACCCCATCAAATTAATTAGAAAGAAAAACAAATGAAAATCATATATCAACAGCTATTACTAGCCCTATTAATCATAATAGGGTCTCCCTCATTATCAGGGCAAACTGAAAATGATCTCAATCAAAAAGTAACGATAGAAGCTACCAATGTTACTATATCAGAGCTATTAAAAAATATTGGAGAACAAGCAAGAATCAAATTTTCCTATAATCCAAAGCTTATAAAAAGTAACAACCGAGTGAATGTATCCGCCGAAAAAGAAACTGTGAGAAATGTGCTGAATGGAGTATTCAGGAAAAAATTTGATTACAAACTAAGAGGAAATTACGTCATTATCGCTGAGCAAAAAGTATCTTCTGATGAACTTGTAAAGGCTTCAAAAACTATCCTTTCGGGTTATGTTATTGATGCTGAAACACAAGATGGCATTTCCAAAGTGAGTATTTATACATCAGCTGGAGCTAGTTCTTTAACAGATGAAACGGGAGCTTTCAAAATCACCTTAAACAAAGATGAAAACTCTCTATTAGAGCTTCGAAAAAAAGATTATCAATCTACAACCTTTGAGTCCAATCACTCCTCTTCCAATGATTTAGAAATAGCGTTAAATGCCATACAATCTATTTCGATACAACTACACCGAGACTCTATCGATACAAAGAGATTGAACGCACCTCACATAGGTATCGCTACTATGTACCAGATCAATACTTCATTACAAGCGAACCAGGATAACATTACAGACTCAATAAGAAAACCAGTATCTTTTTCTCTCTACCCTGGACTTGCTACTTATGGAAACCTGAGTGGAAATATCAAATTTAATTTGGCTATCAACTTCATTGGTTATAATCGAGGCATAAAAGGAGCTGAATTCTCACTATTCTCTGGAATTAATAGAGATGATGTAGAAGGATTGCAATTAGCTGGCTTGAGCAACTACGTAGGGAATAATGTGACTGGATATCAGGCAGCGAGCATTTTCAATAAAGTGGGCGGGGATTTAGAAGGCGTTCAGATGGCAGGTATCACAAATGTTAATTTAAAAAATATCACCGGAGCACAATTTGCAGGTATTAATAATCATGTTATTGGAGATGTTATTGGACTACAAATGGCTGGGATATATAATATCACAGATGATATCAAAGGAATGCAGGTGTCTGGTATATGGAATATTGCAGATACAATATCTGGAATACAAATGGCAGGAATAGGAAATCATGCTAAAAATTGTGAAGGTCTACAATTATCTGGTTTATACAATTATGCCGACACCATATCTGGCGCTCAGATATCAGGATTGGTCAATGTTGGACACATTGTCAAAGGAAGTCAAATAGGCATTATTAATGTGGCAGATTCTCTATCGGGAATTCCTATTGGAATTTTTAATTTCATCAAAAATGGATACAAAAGAATTGGTGTAAATACAGATGAATTATTTCCTATTAACATTGAATTCCGGACAGGAGTTAATAAATTCTACACAATACTTAGTGCAGGAATGCAAACGGATGTTTTTGATTCAGACTCTTCATTTTACACCTTCGGAATGGGGTTCGGAAGCAGATATCCTATAAGTAAATCTTTTGCAATTGAAATAGATGCTACAGCCAACCACATCACAAAAAGAAAATATACAAATGACCTTTCATTGAACCTTAAAGGATCCATCGGACTAGAATTCCAATTATCCAAGCACTTCTCGCTAGCA
This sequence comes from Halioglobus sp., assembly GCA_047628935.1. Lineage (GTDB taxonomy): Bacteria > Bacteroidota > Bacteroidia > Chitinophagales > Saprospiraceae > CAJXUU01. Next base: position 3,618 of record JBLHWH010000274.1, read on the forward strand.
GGAGGCGCCACATATAATGCTTACATATTGGATAGGAATTTACTAGCTGATGCGGATTTCGAATCACTTAGAGATGAATATCTGGTAGATACTTCTGATGAAATGAATAAAAATGTCTGGCGCAGCTGGATTGGATATCGTGCTGGTTTACGGTTTGCTTTTTGATGGTCACAGATAATGTCTTTTATACCATTTCTGTCTAAAATTCACGGTTTATTGCAGAAGACAGATAAACAATTGTACCATATATTAATCAAAAGAGACATATCCAAACAGATATGATATTATTATGAACTTGAAGGTTGGAAACCAAGAAACTAAATGATAGGATAGAATAAATGATGCTACATTCTAAAACAGAATTGGTCTAATGCCATTTACGTTTTGGAATGTCGGAATATAATTTAGAATTCTTCAAAGCGAGTCAAGGCAAAAAACGCAATGATAGCCAAATGGCTTGCACAGCAAGCATGTCGGATAGTGTAACAAATCAGAGATTTGTGGGCCAGCAATAGTGAATACAACGTAATCACTCACCAATAAATAAATATACTATTCCAAAAGCATAGCTCTCAGCCCACAATTGAAATAATCAATTGTTACACTGAGTAATAATCGTGCGTATTTTTAACGAAGAATCGCAAAGAACAAACTAATTCATAACCGACAATTTCAACCGTAAGAAATGATGAATTAATAAAGTAATTTTTTATGTGCTGATATTTATTCATTCTCCAAGGCAAAAAACGTAGGCAATGCAGAGCATAGGCGAGGCTTTTTTAACGCAGAAGAAGGGAAAAAGATCAAGCAGAAGAATGTAACTTTATTATTGTTTCATTCCTTAGTTCTGGAAGATATGATTATTTCTTTGCAGGATCACTCCATGATGCAAAACGAATAGGTATGATGTACTGTTCCCCCCTTGTAAGCCCAATGATATTAACTCATCCTATTGGTATAAGAAAGGTATAAATATACTCTTGGAAATATGGAAACATCTAATCAATAATTAATTCAAGAAAAGAGCTTTGACCCAGTAGTTAAGATGCTGAAAATAAACAACAAAATAAATTAAAATACATCCTATAAAAAAGCCACTCCAATATGAATTGAAGTGGCTATAAAATTTCTAAATCTTAGTCTTAATCGACTACAGTTATTTTCTTAGTAGTATACTTTTCTCCTGCATTGATCTTCAATACATAAGTTCCTGCATTCAAAGAACTTGCATCTAACACAATACTAAACAAGCCATTCTGATTTTCATACACCTTATGCATCGCTAACTTACCTGTCATATCTACTACTTGTAAACTCACATCAGTTTTTTCACTTAAGTTTATTCTTACATTAGTGAAGTTAGTCATAGGGTTAGGAAATACATTTACAGCGTCGTTCAATTCAGTATCATAAGTACTTACAGAAGTAGCTTGTACGAATCCATTTTCAATGTCCTCAAATACAGAATCTCCCTCTCCAGTATTAATCGTTCCATCAGGATTGATTAACATCGATACAATATGCAATTTCCCAAAATTGAAATCTTCAGGAACTGTGTAGAAAAAATTAAATACTTTTTCCTCATCAATAGCCATTTCTTCTATAAAACTATTCTCTAAACCAGAAAATGGTGCTAAAATTGCTCTAGCAACATGGTCATACACCATATCAGCTGCTGGTACAGGATCTGCCAAATCGGCCCAGTTTACTCCATCAATTCCTATTAGATCACTACCACCAGAATAATAATTGGCTTGAGCCCAACTTGATCCAGTACCGGAAACACCGTCTTCTGTTATAGCTACATTCACTTTAAAATTTGTAGATATTGCCTCCTGTGCAGTTAATGTCAAAGATATTTTCAATTCTCTAGTGTCCGCATCCCAAGCAGCTCCTTGTAATATTGAAGCAGCTGAAGATTCTATTATTCTTTCTAAAAATGGAGCCTCTGTCTGTCCTGGATCAATAAATTGTCCTCTATTCACTTTAGCATTAGGGAAACTACTTGCACCTAATCCATTATCATAGTCTGCATTTACCATTGGATCTGCATCGTGCACAGCAACGCCGATATATCTATCTGGATATCTTGCAGATAATCTATCCAAAGCTACAGTTCCTCTTGGACACCACCCACACCATGTTCCTGTCGCCTCTTCTATAATAACTTTTTTATGGACCGCAGGTACTAGTCCAAACAATGAAATAGTAGACTTATCATTACAAAGATCTTCATCCGCAAATGTTCCACCATTAATACTTATAATTTCTAAAGAAGCTAAAGAATTCCCTTCTGGAATGGCAAAAGCATCAGATACATCAAAGTTCATTGACTCTCCTGCTGCGAGGTTTAAATCAGCCATCTCAATTGGATATATATCACTTCCTAGCGTAGCTTCTAGAATGAAAGACTCTATCATTGTTTGTCCTCCATTTTTCAATTCACCAGCAAAAGATGTTTCTTTACCAGCAAGCGCACTAGCCTCTGGTGTTTTCAATACTACTATTGCGTCATTTACAATTTCTTGAGCCTCCTCAGAGTACTCATACCCAAAGTCATCAATAAAAAATGAATTTCCACTTACAGGGTAGAGATCAATTGAAGCAATAGAATTATCTGGATTTTCAAATGATCCAACACAAATGCCGTTCACTTCTAGTTGCCATTTGTTTGCATCGAAGTTAATAGTCATATTCCAATCAAACCATTCCCCTGTAGGATAGTCAAAGGTTAATATATCACCAGCACCCGAACCAGTAATTCTACCTTTCCCATTTGCTTCAAAAAATGCATTCATAGCCCAAGTTGTGCCAATAGCCACTTCCGCTTGATAATTAAAATATGCGCCAGTTTCAACCAACATTTGCATATTTGTCTTTAGGACACCTGTTGTTAATTTCTGTCCAGTGAAGTATTTTACGACATCTTGTGGTCCTCCAGACCCAACACCAACAAACTTGATGGAGTTAGATCCACTGAAAGCATTTTCGTCCGAGATTCTTACATCTTCCGATGTTCCTGTTGTACCTGCCCAGGTAGTCCATTCTGAATTACTAGCAGCTAAGTAATCTCCTGCAGTATATGATTCGAAGTCATCTGCAAATGATTGTCCTATCGCCAATGATGATATAAATAGCATCGACAATCCTAAAAGTAAAGTTCTTTTCATAGTATTAAGTTTAGTAAAGATTTGATTATTGCTCTTCCTATTATTCAAGAAGTTCTGCAAAGTACATTTTTCAATTATTTTATTTCACAATACTTACAAAAACATATAAATATCTCACCATAAATAGATAAAACCAATATATTAATAACATAAATACAGCGATTTAGAGTGAATGTATAAAGTATTGAAAGAGAGCAAATAATAACTAAAGTTTCGCAGTTGAATCAAGTCTGAGAGTTGTGTTGATATTGATTGCTCATGAGTAAAAAATCAGCGAAGCCATTTATTTGGTTTCTCAAATTGTCGTCATTAATGATTTT
>JBLHWH010000275.1:0-7049 GCA_047628935.1 Halioglobus sp.
ACGTGTTCGGTATTTCACCTAATAAGCAAAAAAATCAAACCAAAATCAAAGAGATACTTCAATATGGAACTATTGCGGCTTGAAAACTTAACGAACCATTGATTTAATACGCATACAATCTTTTCGGCTGGTGATTAACTTCAGAAAATCAATTGCCTAATTATTGGTTGCATCTTTTAGTTCTGACTAATTTAGTTGGATGAAAGTCATCAAGTTTATTTTAGTTCCTTTAGTTCTTATTTTAGGCGTGGGTTTCGCCTGTTTTCAATATTTAAATGAGTCATTGCCTAAGGGCACAATTGGATCAGCAGCTGATGAATTGGCAAATAACATGTTATTGGCAGTTTCAAACGATAAGTGGGTAGAAACGGGAGCTGTAAAATGGGAATTTTTAGCAGGGTCAAGGACTCATAAACATATTTGGGATAAAAAAAGACATTTTGCTCAGGTCGAGTTTGACCAAAATATTGTCCAAATTGATATCAATGGTAGAAGAGGAGTAGTGCTGAATAACTCTCAAGACCTTTCGGAACTTATGAAATTAGAGCTTTGCGAAAAGGCGTGGAAATTTTGGGCTAATGATTCATTTTGGCTTAATCCTGTTTCAAAAATATTTGATCCCGGTACCTCCAGAGGTATTGTCGAGCAAGAAAGTGGTACAGAATCTTTGTTAATTACCTATGCTACTGGAGGGGTTACTCCAGGAGATTCATACCTATGGATTTTAGATGAAAATAATAGGCCTACTGCATGGAAAATGTGGGTTTCAATTATACCGATTGGAGGTTTAGAGTTTTCTTGGGAGAGATGGACCAAACTTGCCACAGGAGCTTTGATTTCAACTACTCATCAGGGTTTAGTTGACATATCCATTAGCAATGTAAGGGGAGAAAGTGAGCTGAATGAACTTACAGGAAGTAAAGATATTTTCGCTCAATTAAGCAAGGCAACAATTCAGTTTTAGGTGGTTTTGTCTTTTAAGTATTACAATAATTTTTCTACCTAAATTAGATCAGTCTGAAATTTGATTTTCGTTAAATAGTTGTCAATTTTGAATTTCAATTGAGAGGAGGGATGAAGACAATTAAACTCAAGGCGGAATTTGATTATAATTTCCATTTACTTGGTATTATATCCAAGGTCAAAGAGTATACCCTGTCTTGGGCCATCAATAACTCTATAGGAATAGAATTAAAAAAGGAGGAGGATCTTTTAATCGACCTCAAGAATGCAAAAGACCTGAGTATTTCTAACTACAGTTATAAGAATGAGACTTGTACTTTTTTTTTGATTAAAAACAAGCTCGAAGAGGAAATTGAAGGAGAACAAGTTATTTTCGCACCATCTTTAAAGACCTTTGATTATATCCTGAAAATAGAATCTGGAAACGCCGACCCATCATTAAATGACATCTATAATTCCATCAGATCTGTATCACAAATACAGTCTGTTTTAAAGTTGGATGTCAATAAAATAAAAGAGAAAGAGTATTTTTTGTTGTAAACTGACTAAGTATGAGGAAAAGAGCTAAAATAATAGCTACAGTAGGACCTGCAAGTAACACAAAGCAGAAATTGATCGAATTGATAGAAGCAGGGGCAGATGTGTTCAGGTTGAATTTTTCGCATGGAACACATGAGGATCATCAGAAGGTGATCGATCAGATTAATGAAATAAATAAGGAAAACGGCTCTAATATATGCACACTGCAAGATCTGCAAGGGCCGAAAATTAGAATCGGGCAGGTAGAGAACGATGGAGTAGAAATAGTAGCTGGTCAAGAACTAACTATCTCTATAGATGACATCATAGGTAATAAAGATAAAGTGAGCACCACCTATAAATCATTGCCTAATGATGTGAAACCAGGTGATATGATTTTGATCGACGATGGAAAGCTTCAAGTAAAAGTCCTCGATACGTTAAGCACTGAGGTGATTACCGAAGTGATTTATGGTGGAATATTAAAATCACGCAAGGGAATCAATCTACCTGATACTAAAATTTCAGCACCATCTCTTACTGAAAAAGATAGGAAGGATCTAGAATTTGGTCTCAAGAATGATGTCGAGTGGGTTGCCTTATCTTTTGTTCGAAATGCAAAAGATATAATTGAGCTTCGTCAGATAATAGACGCTCATGGAAAGGATACCAAGATAGTAGCTAAGATTGAAAAACCGGAAGCACTTCTTGAGATAGATGGAATTATTGAGGCGACAGATGCTATTATGGTTGCACGTGGAGATCTCGGTGTGGAGATAGTAATGGAGGATGTTCCTATGGTACAAAAGAGAATTACTAACAAGTGTAATAGATTAGGCAAACCAGTCATTATTGCTACTCAGATGCTTGAGAGTATGATTGATAACCCTCGTCCGACAAGGGCCGAGATCAATGATGTGGCTAATGCTATTTTGGATGGGGCTGATACAGTAATGTTATCAGCAGAGTCAGCAGCGGGTAAATACCCGATCGAATCTGTGACTGTTATGTCCAATACTATTAAATCAGTAGAAGAAAGTGCAAGTGTAATTTTTAATAAATATTGGGAGGTAGAGGATGAAGAAACGATGATTAACGATAAGCTTTTGAATTCTGCTTGCCGATTATCTCAGGCAGTGAATGCAAAAGTTATAGTTGGTATGACTAAATCAGGTACAACGGGTTTTAGTTTGGCCAAAATTAGACCGGAAGCATCAATCGTCTTAATTACTAACAATCGACGTATATTAAGGACCATGAATTTAGTATGGGGAGTCAGAGGCTATTATTATGATAAAATGAATAGCATTGACGAGACATTTAACGATGTTTCATCCATACTCAAGGAAGAAGGTATTCTTGAGAAAGGAGATGCCTATATTGGGACTTCATCTATGCCATTGCATTGGACAGGCAGAACCAATATGATGAAGCTAAACCTAGTAGAATAAACTGACAGCAATTTCTTCAAACTGGATTACTTATTGTGCAGAAATTAAGATTAATGGATATTGTAAAAATGAAAGCGCTTATTGGAGTAAGTGTTTTTCTTTTTTTATCCTTTGTTTATTCTACACATTCTCATGCCCAAACTGAGCAACAGGATTTCCTAAACGGCAAACTATTTCTGAATGAAGGGAAGTTTAACTTCGCCATGGAGGCCTTCAAAGATTTAGCCAATCCCAATGCGAAACATTCATTCAAAGAATATGCCTCCTTCTATTATGCACTAGCAGCTTATAAGAATAATGAGTATGCTTTAGCCAGATCCATGTGGTTGCAGATGGAAAGTAAATATCCCTCATGGAAGCAAATACCCGAAGTTTATAATTGGCTTTCTGAGCTCTATTATCAAGAAAATGATCCATTAAAGGGAACTTACTATGCAAAGAAGGCCGGATTAAAGAACGATTCTGGTGTTCTTAATAATCATCTTTCAGCGCTAGAAGATTTCACCGTATTAAAGGCGATATATGAACAGTATCCTGATGATAAAGGTATTGCTTCTGTTCTTGCAAAAGCGATAGTTAAACAGCCACTTGCTGAGAAGGACTTTAAACTAATTAAAACGCTTTCTGATAATTTTGATTTTAGCAATTCATACTTCGGACTTCCAGATATAGGGAAAAGTTCGAAAAAAGAAGTTTATCATGTGGCTGTTCTTCTTCCTTTTATGTTTGAAGGTCTTGTTAATACGTCAAGGGTTGAACGCAATAAAATTATAATGGATATCTATGAAGGTATTTTGCAAGCTGCGAAAGAGCTCAATGCTAAAAATGAATTAATTAAGATTTATCCATATGATACGCGTAGAGATGGAGTGACAACAAAAAAGATATTAGGTAAGCCAGAGCTAAAAGAAATGGATTTAATTATTGGCCCACTTTATCCTGATCCGAGTAAGTTAACATCACAATTTTGTTTTTCGAACAAGATAAATATGATGAATCCTGTTTCCTCAAATAGTGCTGTGATCAATAATAATCCTTATTCTTTTTTGTTTAAATCAACTTATGAGGTGCAAGCTTTGAAGGCCGCAAAATTCACCGTTGACAGTTTGCAAACTAAAAAGAAGACTGCTTACGTCTTTTTTGACGGCAATGAGAAAGACTCGTTGATGGCTCAGTTGTATGCAGATAAAATCTCCTCAGATGGGTTTGAGGTAATTCATAAATTGAGAATTGATGAAGAGAAAATTCAAAATGCATATCAATTATTGACAGAAACCTATGAATCGATGCATACTAAGGAAGAGGCGGATAGTATTGCTGAAATTTCTGGTCGGCTAATCAAAGAACGAAAGGTTAAAATTGATATAGAAAACAGTAAAGAAAAAGAAGATAGCCTTTACTTGTTTGAAGAACGTTTTATTATAGAGTGGGATAGTATAGGCCATATTTATTTGGCTTCTTCCAAACCTCTTCATGCTTCCATGTTTATTAGTGCCATAGAAATTCGAGGAGATGGAATACCGTTAATTGGACGTGATGATTGGTTAGGTTATGATATGCTTACCATTGATCAGATGGAAAGACTAGGGGTGTATTTTGTAAGTCCGGATTATACAATTCAAACTTCTGATACTTTTAACAAATTCAGATCAGACTATCAGCGTGTGTATAAAGAAGGCCCTACTATTAACAACATGTTGGGTTATGAACTTCTTATGTATACTGGCCAAATGATGAAAAAGTATGGTAATTATTTCCAAAATGGAAGCTTGCATGAAGGTCTTGTAGAAGGAAAACTTTTTTATGGTGTTGATTATAAAATCTCGAATTGTAACCAAGTAGTTCCAATCACACAAATAATTCACTCAGAGTTAGAGCTAATTTATATTGATAATGATCCAAAAGACTAAAAGTGCCCAGCTATTTTCTAAAGCAAAAAAATTCATTCCTGGTGGAGTTAATTCTCCTGTTAGAGCTTTTATGGCCGTTGGTGGAGATCCACTTTTTATTAAATCTGCCAAAGGGGCTTATATCTACGATGAAGATGGAAATAGCTTCATAGATATGATTAACTCTTGGGGGCCTATGATTCTCGGTCATGGTTATGAGGCGATTGAAAAAGCAGTTGTTGAAGCATCGAAATACTCACTTTCTTTTGGTGCTCCTGGTGCAAGGGAGGTAGAAATTGCCGAACTTATAGCATCAATGGTTCCTTCTGTCGAAAAGGTGAGAATGGTAAATTCTGGTACGGAGGCTACCATGTCAGCCATTAGGTTAGCTAGGGGATATACTGGAAAAGAAAAATTCATCAAGTTTGAAGGGTGTTATCATGGTCATGGAGATTCCTTTCTTATAGCTGCTGGAAGTGGAGCAGCCACAATGGGCGTCCCAGACAGTCCTGGAGTAACAAAGGGTACTGCATTAGACACGCTTAATGCAACTTACAATGATTTAAATAGTGTTAAGCAGCTTATCGTTGAGAACAAGGATGAAATAGCAGCACTTATTATAGAGCCTGTTGCAGGCAATATGGGTTGTGTACCACCAGCAGAAGGATTTTTGGAAGGATTGAGAGAATTATGTACTCAAGAAGGTATAATTCTGATTTTCGACGAAGTAATGACAGGCTTTCGCTTGGCAAAAGGAGGGGCACAAGAGTATTATAATGTCACACCTGACCTGACTACAATGGGTAAGATTATCGGTGGTGGTATGCCTGTAGGCGCTTATGGTGGAAAAAAAGAAATCATGGATTTTGTATCTCCAGAAGGACCAGTCTATCAAGCTGGTACACTTGCAGGAAACCCAGTGGCTATGTCCGCTGGTTTGGTGATGCTTCATTATCTGAATGATAATCCAGAAGTGTATACAACATTAAATCAAATCACTACTGCTATTACTGATGGAATAAGAAAGAACCTAACTGATCTGAATTTGGATTATACCATTAATCAAGTAGGTTCAATGTTTAGCATTTTCTTCACAAAAGAAACAGTAGTAAATTTTGAAACTGCTAAAACCTCTGATTTAGAGCTATTCTCAGCCTATTTTAATAGTATGCTCGAGGGAGGTATATATCTAGCTCCATCACAATATGAAAGCTTATTTATTTCAACTGCATTAGGTAAAAAAGAGATTGAAAAAATCGTGAGTGCCAATAGAGAGTCGCTTTCTGAAATTCAAAACTGATTCAAATTAGCGCTACCTCCTGATCCGTTGAAACATCTCGACATAGTGATCTGATTGGTCTAATATTCCAGCACTTTGGCTGTAAAATTCTTTACCAATAGGATAGATGCCATCTCTTGTTCGCGTCCATTCTGCTGAAGCTTTTGGATGGTAAGTCATCATTTTATCCCAGTTCTTGTAATATTGGTGACCATTGGTTTCCTGTAACCCGATATCCATTTCTGGAAAAGGCCTCATTCTGGCGGCTATTGATTTGTTCCAATCAACGAGGATTGGATTAACAGTTAGATCAGCGCAGAAGCAAGGAATGTTTTTCTCATGGGCTAGTTGAACTATCTTCAATGTCATACTCAATGTTTTTGCTATGGCTTTTACGGCTATTGCTCCATAACCTTGCTCTATTCGTCTGGCAGCATCCTCTGCAGTATGGGCACTTTCATCAGCCGCTACTCGGATTCCTAAGTCACCAACATACGTATCATTAAATTCATCAAATGGTTCTTCTAAAACTGAAATTTGATCAAAGGCTTTTATTTTTTCAGCATGATCTAAAAAGCGCATCAAGGTTTCCTTGGTTTCGTACCTGCCATTGGCATCAAAATAATAAGGAATTTTCCCATTTTTAGTATATGGAGTTTCGTAATCTCCTATTGCTTTGTGTAGCTGAGTAAGAAACTCAATGTCCTTCTCGATCATTTCCTTTTGAGTTCCTGAAGCACCTGTTTTGAGCTTCATAATGAAGTATCCTTGATCAGCAGCATCTTTTATTTCTGATACAGGAGTACCAACGCTAAAAGATGGAATACTGGCTACTTTAGTATGACGATGTGAAACACCCTCTTTATAAGCATCTGGTATCATATCATCAAATTTTTCGAATTTGTTGTGATAAGCATAAAGTTGCCAGAGGGCATTGTCTATACATAC
>JBLHWH010000276.1:0-7044 GCA_047628935.1 Halioglobus sp.
ACAAATGGAAATCTAGATCAAAACGGGGCATTCGGAAGTAGCGGTTTTACAGCTCTCCCTGGGGGCTACCGCTATACCTTAGGCTCGTTCAACAGTCAGTCCAGCACCGCCACCTTCTGGTCGTCCAGTGAGTCTGGCGGCCCTGCTTGGTACCGAGACCTGATCTACTACAGTCCTAGGGTCTACCGCGAAGACATCAGTAAGTCGGACGGCTTCTCAGTCCGTTGTGTACAGGATTGACCATTTGGTTATTTGACTATTTTCTTACAGTCCTTCGATACAGTTGAATGTTCTGAATGTGAAGTAGACATTTTACCAGAGTATTCTAGTAGATAAAGACATTTATGCTAAAGAATAGAGCATAATAATTTAAACCAAACACTAATAAAACATGAAGAGGAACTACTGGAAATCGAAGTACAAATTTTGCATATTCGTTTGCCTTCTAGAGACCACTATTTTAGCCCAAACAAATAGCACCTTCTTCCTAGGTCATAGTTTGATAAACTTTGACGTACCCAATATGGTGGATAAGTTATCAATTGCTGGTGGCCAAGCCTTTTCCTATGATGCAAATATTGGAAATGGTGCAACTTTAGATTGGCACTGGGGAAACCCAACAACTGGACAAGGAGATCAGTGGGACTTAACGTTACCCCAAGGTGGATATGAAAATTTCATCTTAACGGAAGCTGTCCCATTAGAAAATCATCTTCAATATAGCAACACATATCGCATTACCGATAGTTTATGCAGTTTTGCCAACCTATACAATCCCAATATTCAATATTATATCTATGAGACTTGGCACTGTACGAATAGCGGCAATGGGACAACTTCAGGCGAAGGCGGTTTTCCTTGTAGTTGGGACCCGAACAGTAACACTCCATGGAGGGATAGAATTAACATTGACTTGCCTAGATGGGAAAGTATTGCGGATAGTATCAATTTAAATCATGAAAATCCGATGTTGGTGATTCCAGGTGGTCAAGCACTGGGTCGACTAAGTGACACCATTCAAAGTGGTGCCGTATCAGGGTTATCTTCAGTCTTTGATTTATTTGATGATGAATATCATTTAGATTCAAGAGGAAATTATTTTATTGCTTGCGTTATGTACTCTGTGATACACGGCATGTCTCCTGTTGGATTACCAAACCAATTGACCAATCAGTTTGGAAATCCATATACAATTTACCCTACAACCGAACAAGCTGTAATTATGCAAGAAATTGCTTGGCAAACGGTTTGCAAATATCAAAGAAGTGGAGTTGATTGCGGAGCTGTCGCGCTTTACCCTATAAGTAAAGAAAGCCCAAATATCAAAATCTATCCAGTGCCTGCAAATGATTTTATCTCAATTGAATATGATGCATTGTCAGGATTCGTTACTTTTACAATTTACGATCAGCTAGGAAAGATCATTCTAAGTGGCTCTTTAAGTTCGAAAACATCAGTAGTCAATGTTGCAGAACTATCTGCAGGGATGTATTTTCTTAGTACTAAAAACAAAACACTTAGATTCATTAAATAGGATCACTTTAATTAAAAGCATTCCTGTCAATTCATTAGGGTTACAGGTTGCTATCACGTTCTACTTAATGATAGTGAAGATCTATCTTTTGAAACAACAAATATATATTTACACAAAACAAGTTTGCAGTATGAAATACATTCTAATTCTATTTGCTATTCTACAATGTTATTTTCTACAAAGCCAATGCACTTATCTCGCTTATGATGGTTTTGATTATAGTGCCAATATGCCGATGGAAGGAGCAGCTGGCGGTACTGGGTGGGATATCCCATGGAATGTACAGAATGAAGACGAGACAGTTCCTGGGTATAATGCTGTAGCGAGTTCTCTTCCTTACAGTGATCTGCAAGTGACGGGTAATTCTGCCTCGGGAGGTTTCGCCTACCTCACTATGGGAAGGAGACTTAACACTTCGGATTCTGGACCTTTCTCTGATTATGTATCACAATATGATAATGGCATTGGCACAGCAACGGGGGATACGTTGTGGACTAGTTTTGTATTAAGCAAAGATGTCAATAATGATCAATCAGCAATGGTAAGTATGCATACTGAGAATTTGGCATGGTGTGATAATTGTACTTCTGAGAAAATAGCTATTGGGTACTTTGGGACGAACTCTAATACTGGTGGTCAACGGTATTGGACATTACAACTAAATAACACCTATCATCTAAGTTCTGTAGCTGTCTCAATAAATCAACCAACTTTTTTCGTAGTCAGAACAATATTTGAAGCTGGAGACACCCAAGTTGACCTTTTCATAAACCCAGCAACTATTGGTAATAATGGCATTCCCTCTCCTACTCTTAGCCAATCCACCGGCAGTGAGAATGTGATAAGGAGTATAGCGGCAAATCTCGGCGGGTCTCCCAATAGTGCTAGATTGGACGAATTCAGAATGGGAACTAGCTACCCATGTGTAACACCGGACCCAGACATTGTGGTCAATCTTCCTCCCACTGCAATCATATCTATGACGCCTAGCTCTGGAATGGCGCCCCTATCTGTCACATTAGAAGGCAGTAGTTCTTTTGATCCAGAAAATCAACCCTTAACCTATCTCTGGGATTTTGGAGATGGTAGCGCTACTTCAAATATGGAAAATCCAGCTCTACATGTTTATGATGCAATTGGTGAGCTTACTGTCTCCCTCACAGTTACTGACGACTCCGGACAAGCTCATACAATCTACGAAACCTTAACTGTACTTGACTCGGACGGATCCTTCCCATGTCAAGCCACTATAACTTGTTTGCAAATGACTTCTTGCAATGCTAATAATGGCATAATAAGAGTCAATGCAGGCAACAATCCATTTGTTTTTAAGAACGAGTTAAATCAAATAATCAATCCAACAACTGCGAACGAGTTTCATAATTTGTCAGCTGGTAGTTACACAGCTATCGTTTCTGGTGCTAGCAGTGTATGTAGCGATTCTTTTAATCTTCAAATCACGACTGATAGTACAACTTGTTCTGGGTGGCAACCGCCCATGTGCGCTATGGGCATAGGAACAAATATGTCTAGGCTTGCTGATTGGAGCGTAGAGCGGCCATTTCGAAATCTGATGAAAAATGTTCGTGAAGGTGTTATTTCTTACTCCGACGCATGTTTTTGCTGGGATGCAAATGTGACAGATGAAATGTTGTTTGATACATCAGGGTATCCAACTTTTTTACCCCAACCTACTTCTATCGGGGCCACTATGGTTAGATTTGTAATTTCTTCTAACGGTGGCAACTTAAGACCGGACAGTAGCTATATCTTATTATACGATGGTATAGGCGTCATAGATATATTGGGAAGTAATGTACAAAGTAATGTCCCCAACAGGATCGAGTTCATTGCAGGAACTGGTAATATTATAATCAACATAGAACAATCAACAAACGGTGATCATCTTAGAAATTTTAGAGTGTTGACCCTAGCGGATGAAAATACTGACCTAATTATTCAACCGTTTTATCAAAGTTTTACAGATAAAATAGAACCATTTAGCGTGTTAAGATTTATGGATTGGGGCGTTACCAACCACAGCCCATTAACAATATGGTCTGATCGATCATCAGAAAACTTTTTTACATATGCGACAGATGCTGGTGTCCCTTATGAGATGATGATTCAACTAGCCAATCAACTTCAACAAGATATTTGGATATGTATACCACATCAAGCTGACGACAATTTTATTTCAGAAATGGCTACCCTATTTAGAGAAGGTTTAGATGAGGACCTTACGATATATTTAGAATATTCCAATGAAGTCTGGAACTGGATATTCGGCCAAGCCCATTACAATAATGAAAATAAGCCATCAAATCTATCCTATGGAAGAGCTATGGCTCAAAAGGCTAAAAATGTGTTTGACATTTGGCACAATGAATTTAGTGGCGAGGAATGTAGGGTCAAACGGGTCCTAGGAATACAAGGCGGTTTCACTTCACTAAATGAAGAAATATTATCTCAATTGAATTCAGAAGATTGGGACTATGGCTCTCCTACTCACTACTTTGGCTTAGATCATAGTGATCAAGGCAATCCAGTATTGGATGCAAGTAGTACATATCAAGATGTAATGCTTAACACAAGCAACAGCTTTGCGGCATTCAGTCAACTTGTGAAGCAGGACTATAGAAATGTACAAGTCTATGGTAAAGAAGTGATAACGTATGAAGGTGGTCAACATTTCGTGGGTAATTCTTTTGGGATACCATATGATTATCAAAATGCAATGTGGGAAGCACAGAATAGCCAAGAAATGTACGATATGTACGATGCTCTACATGATAGTATTCGATCGTGGGGTTGTAAGTTGGCAACCAATTTTAGCTTAGCAACTGTTCAAGCAAGTGTCTACGGATCGTGGGGTGTTCTACCAGATATAGATGTATTACCCCCTTACGCTGTCACAGCTAAAAAGTATCAAGCATTGCTGGACAATCTTCCAGATAGTACTTGTTCGAATATAAATATTTGGACTGGTGAATTGAGTACAAACTGGAGTAATCCCTGTAATTGGGACAAAAATCGTATCCCTTTGACAACAGATAATGTCCATATTTCAGCATTGACACCTCATCAACCAAGTGTTGATATGGCTGGACACGCAAAGTCAGTTAATCTATCAGTGGATGCAATGTTAAGAATACTTGCAGAATGGAACTTGGTTGTACATTAGTATACTCCAATTTCCTTTATCAATCATATTCATTAACTACACAATGGACGTATTCGACAGAAAGTAGAAGTTAATTGGGATTGCGATGTTTACAGCAAAAAATTGATAATCTCTCTTTCCTTAACATGATAATTATATTGACTCTATCACAGTAGTTTTTAACCCCATAGCGTTATAGCTTCTATTCCTGTTCCTCTTCGTTATTATTGTTGTTTAACTTATTCGCCCATTCATGCACCCAATGCGACTCCAATCCCTATCCCGATAGCGATATTATCGACAGCAATACCAATCACAGATCCGATGGCAGTCCCATTCAACATTTCTAGTCCTAATTTGCTTGTGTCTTTCATATTACTTTCTTAGCGCTAGTAATATCAGATATTAAACGGCCGTTCACTAATCCAATTAAATCCACGAGATCTCAAATTGAATTTTTCATGATCTATTTTGGTGAATATGATGTTCAAAGTATCGGATCCAATAATTCCATCGAGTAGAAGAGAATTGGGATTGGGATGTTTATAGTTGAAATTATATATTTCAGATTCAGAATCCGCTTTATGAATCATTATTTTATGAGATGTCGAATCCGCTATAAACTTATATTGATGTTTCATATCATCCATTGCCTTTACTGTAGCTTCATCTTTTAGATCAACTATAAGATAACGCCATCTAAAATCATCGGTAACTATAGCTTGTAATGTATCTCCATTTTGCACAAATGACGAAGCTTCCCAGATTCCATAAAGCAAAGGCTTTTTCCTATTCTCACCTCTATGACTCATTGTTGTATACAAGTTAAAAGATATGAAACTAACGATGATAAATAGGCCAATAGATTTAACCCAGAAAATGACTTTATGATATTTTGCACTTTTAATTGGATGGAAATAACTATACGCCGCTACCTGTTTGTTATTAATAAACACATCTAAAAATCTGTGGTCTGTTATAAAAATAACCGCCGCCATCATAATTAAATGAAGTGAAAATAACTTGACAGGAATATCATAGCAGAAATTCATTACCGTTACCTGAATCATTACACCCACCACTATGAAAGCACCAAGGGTTTGTGTGCGTCTAGGGATTAAAAGTAAGCCTCCGAGTAACTCTAATAAACCAACAAACACATTAAAGCCTTTTGAAAAACCCATATATGTCCATGCTAAGCCCATCGGAGAAAAATCACCTAATGGATCAAGCAAATGTGTTAACGAAGCGGATGGAAATTGAATTTTAAAAATTTTTACAAATCCATAAACAAGCATTGCAGCAATGAGGACAACCCGAAGGAATACTAAAAACCAGTATTGAAGTTTATTATAGCTTTCACGTTTCCAGTCTACTAGGTTCCAAATAATGAATATTACAAAGGTCGAAAATACATTTACAAATAAAGTTAAATAAGCAAAAGTATGGTCTCCGCTGCCATTTCCACCAACTTCATATTCGTATTGGATTCCAAAAATAACTTTACCAATCCACCTATATTGCGTTTCAAATAACGGACTCAAAAATGCGAGTAGTATATATAGAATAAAATAGATAAACAATAATCTGAATAATACTTTGCTAGCAGTATTCCAATGTTCTCTATGTTCTTGTGTCAGTAATTTCATGTAGAAAGGTTAGTCTTAAACAGATGAGTTATACGAGAATGAATTACTCCATTTCTATTTCAAAATGGCATATAAATGTAATCGGCATTAGAAAGGCATGGCTAAACAAAAAAGTCGACAAATTGAGATCATCAACATTTTAGTCTTTGGAGTATGCAGGGCTTTCAACTTAATGTGGTTTTCAATACTCGGTTTTGTTTTTTTGCTTCAGAGTCCATACTAGCGCCAATTACTAATCCAATTAGCATTACGAATATTAGTCCATTACTGGCTCCTATTGCCGATCCGAAAGCAACTCCAAATGCTAATCCAAGCGCCATCCCTAATCCTGTATAATATCCTTCCGAAATCAATGAAAATTCATCTTTCAAATACTTCTTAAATTCACCTAGGTTTTTTTTATAGAATTTCTTCCTGTTATCTTGTATGGAGTGCAAGCCCAAAGTATCGAGGTTGTATTCAATATCTTCTAATTCATCGGTGTCGAGTCCCTTATTATCCAATTCGGATATAATTCCAATAAAATTTTCATAGACCTTGATTTCAGATCTGTTATCCGTTTCTGATTTTAAATCATCAAACAAACCTATAGCTGTACCAAATTTCATAATTCTTTATTTCTTTTGTATTCTAGTATAATACAGGATTATAAAGGGCAATGGAGATATTATTACCTGAATCGGCCTATCTAATCGACG
>JBLHWH010000277.1:0-7040 GCA_047628935.1 Halioglobus sp.
AAGCGACTGGTATTTATTATGAACAGCTAGCCTATCATTTGCATAGTTTAGGCAAGCGGGTTTCGGTTATACTTCCCAATAAAGTAGCTCACTTCACAAAAAGTTTAAATATAAAAACTAAGACTGACGATATTGATACAGGAGTAATAGCAATGATGAGCTGTGAGAGATTATTAAACGAATGGACACCAGCATCACCAACATAAAAAAGGTTGCGTTCAATCACAAGGCTCTATCAAACACTTCAAGGTGATAAAATACTAACAGTCAATAGTTTAATGGGTGTGAAGTGTGGGTTTTAACCAATGGGGGAAGCTACTGAAATTCATGAAAAACAATAGAAAATATAGAGGTTGAGCTTGAAAAATTAACCTCCATGATGAAGCAAACATTAAAATCGGATAAAGAAATCTGGGCTAATGTTGAGAATCTAATGACAATAAAAGGGATTGGATTTAAAACTGTAGCACTGACTTGAGGGGAAACACAGGGCTTTGCTCTGATTAAAAATCAAAGACAGTTAGTGTCCTACTGTGGCTTCGATGTGATAAGGATAGAAATAGGTACTTCAATAAAAGGGCGAACGAAAATCAGTAAAAAAGTAAATAGCAGATTACGTGCTGCAATGTTTATGCCCTCAATGACAGCCGTAAGGTTTAATCCGAAGATGAGGGAGATATACGAAAGAATAAATAAGGATAAATCAGTAAAAAGTATTGGTTTAGTGGCTGTCCAGAGAAGATTATTAGTACTAATGTATTCTCTTTGGAAAAAGAATGAAGCGTATGATGAGAATTATGGAAATGAAATAATATCTGATATTCATGAGGAGGAAATTCCCCCCCTACCACCAACGCGCAGAGTTGAAACAGGTACATATGAAGAAAAAGTTGATGGAGCTATAAAGCTTCCATCTACACAGAATGAACAACTGCACAATCACTTGTCAGAAGTCCTTCTTCATCAAGAACAAATATCGTAAAATAATTGAAATTATATTTGGATTTTAGCACAGTACCTTTGGAGGCACAGAGGAACTACTAAGTAGATCCGTAAGACTAAGATCTTGTAGTGTGTTTTTATAAAAACACGCGGGAGATCGATAGGAGGATTAAGGAGGAGAAGTTGTCGTTGGTATTGCCTCGGGTATAAAAGTTAGTGATGTGCTAAGCCACTATGTGTTGATTTCCTCTACCTTAGTTTGATAGTCTACTTGCGTTTTGATTGATAGTGGTGAACGTTCTGTGATTCTGTACGCAGTCGAGTGAAAAAACTGAACGCTTTTTCTTTCCAAAGAGGGACATGCAGCATTAGGCTCATGCATTTAACATATCCTACAATAAAACATAGTTGAAAACTTTCAACTTCTATCCAATCATCCAATTCACAAGAAAAAACAAGACCAAATAAATCCACAACGCATCCAAATAGTGCCAGTAAATATTGAATAAGTCAAGTCGCCTTTTCTTATCTAGATCACTAAAGTAAATCAAAACACTTACTGGGCTTTTTATCTTGCGGACAGCATTGATGACAAATAAAGCTAGAAAAGGAATTCCAGCAACAACATGTGCAAAGTGAATACCTGATATCAAGTACATGTAAGAAGCCATGTTGTTGTAATTGATGAATATATCACTGTTGTACAGCTGTAACCAAGCCATTATTTGAGAGCCTAGGAAACATAGCGTCAATACTAAAGTTATAATTAGAGCTATCTTGTAGTTTCGAGTATGATCCTCTAGGTATGATTTCTTAGCCCATTTTAGCGTAATACTACTGCTAATTAATATGAGCGTATTGAAGTAAAATAAAGGTGGTAATTTTACGGGAGGAATATTCGATTGTAGGCGATTGTATAGATATGCCGCTGAAAAGCCAAGAAACAAAGTTGAAATGGCAGCTAATATCAAAAACATTATAATATAAGACGGGTGGATAAGATAGTTTCGTTCTTGCTTCATAAGTGATAAACGGTATTGATATTATTAGGTTTAGAAAAATGACTATCTATTCTCTATTTTTTCGTTAATTTAAATATAATATTGCGTCATTAAATATATTATACTATGGCACTTAAATGGGGAATATTAGGACTTGGGAAAATCGCACATCATTTTTGTAAGGATTTATTGCTAGTAGAAGGAAGTGAGTTACAAGCGGTTGGTTCTAGATCGATTGAGAAAGCTAAAGATTTTACTCATCAGTATGGAGCGGTTCAGAGTTATGGCTCTTATCAAGAGTTAATTAGTAATGCGGAGGTAGATATTATATATATTGCCACACCACACGATTCCCATTTTGAATATGCTAAAATGGCCATGGCGTCTGGCAAGCATGTATTATGCGAAAAACCACTTGCCATTAATTCTGGTCAGGTGTCACAACTTATCCAATCAGCCCAAGAAAACAAAGTCTTCCTGATGGAAGCGCTATGGACTAGATTCAATCCTGTAATCGAGCAAGTTATTTCAGAAATTAAAAAAGGAACTATTGGAGTACCTACGTATCTGAATTCTACTTTCTCATTCTATACAGACATTGATCCAACTAGTCGATTATTCGATCCCAATCTTGCAGGAGGTTCTATCTTGGATGTTGGTATTTATCCTGTGTTTTTATGCTATACTTTATTCGGTATGCCTCAATCAATTGCTGCTACAGGAATTCTTAGTGAACAAGGTGTAGACTTGCAAATGACAGCAATGTTAGATTATGGTGGAGGGTCTGCACAACTCATGAGTGGTTTACAAGCTAACTGTGACATAGTTTCCAAGATATATGGTACAGAAGGTCAACTCATCATAGATAGTAGATGGCACGAAGCGCAAAGCTATCAAGTCAAGAAAGTAGACAAAAATATAACCTACAAACTTCCAACTATTGGGAAAGGGTATACACATGAGATAATGGAGTGCATGGCATGCATAGAGAACGAACAACTCCAAAGTGAAAAATGGTCACATCAAGATAGCCTGAACTTAGTCGCAATCCTAGATGAAATCAGAAGACAAGTAGGAGTTGTATATCCCTTCGAATAACCGCAGTGTCTGATACCTCAAAGAGGTCTAACACTTACTGGGATCAAGTTCAGTAGTTACTGGCACCTACGGTGATGAAATTTTCATAGTTTCATACAGCTAGCGATTGTGATCGCATCGTTCTAAAAAAAACCAGATCACTTATATATCAAGGAGCATTCAGTATAACCTGTCCAAAAATATTACAATTCTAGTTAAGGTATAATGCTTCATTGTTATTAAAAGGTTGCTACACAAGATGAACAATTTTGCATTATTGCTCCGTTATATGGGGTTATTGAATACGGTTGATTTCCAGTAATTGTCCGAGATGCCAGTTCTAAGTCACAATTAATTTCAAATGAAGGCCAATTAACCTCTATAGTTCCATCATTAATGAAATAACCATGCATACAGCCCAAAAAATTAAAATCTTGTGTGCCGAAACTGTAGTACTCAATCATAATATAATCTTCCTATATTGGACATGTATTTGAATATAATCCATATCCACAGCTGTATATTTCAATAAATGCATAGGTTGGTATTTTGATTGGTTTGTTAGAATTATTGGTAAAGTATCCATTAATATGAATTTGAAAATAATCATTGAGAAATTCTATCTGATTATCATCACTGGTGTATAAATCAATGATAGAAATATCAAGTACATTTTCTGAGAAAACGAGATAGCCGTCAATAGCAAACAGGCCGATAGCCGAACAATTAGCTTCAATAGAAATTGTATCACTAGTATATAGTTCTGTGCCAGGATATACATCCCAATTTGTAAGTTCTGAATAACTGCCGGCGGTATGAAATGTATAAATAGTAGCGTTCCCCTTAGCACTAAAGAAAAGGAGGAATGAAATAATTGTAATTAGTTTCATGTAAGTGATTTTGTTATCTAACAAGATATAATTAATAATCAAAGATATTAGTGAGCAAGTTGCTCTAAATGATTATTTCACTTTGATAATTTACTTAAGTGAACTCACCCAGTTCGTAAAATCACTCAATCCCATAGCATTCAAACACATACCAGCAGTCAATCCACCTTTCCTAGCCGCACAAACGCCAGCATGGACGTACCTTATTTGATCCTTACTGTGTGCATCTGGATTGATCGATATCTTAACCCCTTTCTCAAGTGCATAGGGTAACCACGACCAATCTAAATCCAATCTTGATGGATTACTATTCAATTCTATAACCATACCATTTGCAGCACAAGCGTCTATGATAAATGCATGATCGATAGGGTAGCCTTCTCTGGCTAATAGTAGTCTTCCAGTTGGATGACCCAGTATATGAGTATTAGGGTTTTCAATTGCTTTTGCTAGTCTAGCATTTGCTTTTACTTTGTCCATTTTGAGATTGGTGTGGACAGACGCTATGACTAACTCAAACTCTTTCAAAAAGTCGTCACCATAGTCCATGCTGCCATCATTCAAAATATCACATTCTATACTTTTGAATATTCTAAAGTCCTTGTATGATTCATTCAGCTTATCTATTTCTGCCATCTGCATCATTACTCGATCTTCTGATAGACCATTCGCATAGAATGCTGCTTTACTGTGATCAGACATTACAAAATATTCATAGCCAAGTCTAATACATTCGTCTCCCATATCTTTAACAGAATGAAGGCCGTCACTATAGGTAGAATGATTATGAACTACTCCCTTGATATCCTCGTCTGTAATTAGTTTTGGGAGTTGATTATTTTTAGATTGTTCATATGCAGTTGCAGACTCTCTGTATTCCGGCACAACATAAGTTAATCCTAATTTGTTAAATACATCTTCTTCGTTTTCTCCACTTGGAATAACACCTATATTTTCAAGAAACTGTTCTCCAGAATTCATTCTAAAAGCAGTAGCTCCGAACTTTTCAGCTGAAACTTGATGAAGAAAAACAGGATATCCTTTAAATTGCAACATCGTCTCATCTTCATCTAGTTGAAGACCTTCTATTTTTTCTATGAGTTCAGTGTCTTCTATAGTTGAAAGAATTTCTATCCCAGTTACTTCAGGCATCATACGTTTAGTAGGTCCAGCTAATGTTGATTTCTGGTCTGGAAAAGATGATTTTATAAGTGCCTCGAGCTGGTTGGCTTCCACTTCCAGATAATCGAACAAAAACTTCCCTTGACTGTCTATAAAGTATTCTAGTTGTTTTATGAGCGTAGCTTGCGTTTTTAGACCGAAACCTTTTAGTTCTACCAGCCTATTTTCATTGCACGCATATAGTAGTTCACCAACATTTTCTATTCCTAGTTCTTTCCAAACGACTTTAATTTTCTTAGGGCCAAAACCTTTGATGTCAAGCATTTTCACTATGCCTTCAGGAGTTATGTCTACATATTTTTGGTAGGTAGCAAGTGTCCCGGTCAGTAGTAATTCTTGAATCTTATCTGAAATATTTTTACCCACACCTTTGATAGCTGAAATATCTTCTATTGGCATTACAGAAAGGTCTTGCTCTATTTTTCTCAAGGATAAATAAGCATTTGCATAAGATCTGATCTTAAAAACATTTTCATCATGCAACTCCATGATTTTTGCTAATCTATTGAAAAACCTTGCTATATCTCTATTTGTCATATTTCTTTTGTTGTGACTCAAACGATATTTCGCTAATTATTATCTACTTTTTAAATGAGCCAATTATAAGGATGCAAAACTAATCATTACATTTTCATCAAACAATTTTTGATTATAAAGTCTACTATATTAAATTTGCTGACCAATAAGGAAATATAAAATATTAATTATCTTAATTTAAACTATTAGAAATATGAAAATCCAATTAAGTTTTTTTCTAGCTATCATAAGTGCCATGCTAATAACTGCCTGTGGCGGAGGAGGAGCCTCTCAACCTATACCTGCGGATTTAGCTGGTTATATTGTCAATGACTTAAAAGGAACTAACGCAGCGGTAGCTCAAAAATTCAATCCAACTGGTTTATTAATCGAAAACGGTTATCTCATTGGAGGTAATAAAAGCGGACAATGGTCAACTTATGATACTGATGGCAGAATAAGTTCTGTCGTTAACTATATCGAGGGCAAAAAGAATGGCGAAGAATTGAAATTGAACAGCAGGGGTATGTTGGAGGGACGAAATTCGTATAAAAACAACAGTTTAGATGGATTATCCGGCACATACAAAAACGGACGTCCAGTTCAAGAAATTTCTTATAAAAATGGTCAATTCGATGGAGCTACTAAGAAGTACTTTAAGAATGGAAAAATTCAACAAGAAATTAATTTCAAGAAGGGCAAGCAACATGGTGTGTTCAAATACTTTAATGAGGAGGGAGATGTGACACTTGAGTATATGTATAAAAATGGAGAGAAGGTAAGTGGCGGAATTGTTGAAAAATAATACGCTTATGTAATATATAAAACTTAGGTAAGACATAAGAGAGAGGCTCACAATTCAATTTGTGAGCTTCTTGTATTTTAGTTGTATTTGTTGAGCTTAAATGATAGCCTATTAATAAACCTTTACACGTATGGCTTAATGATAGTTATATGAGGACAATAGTTTATATATATAATCCAGCAAAAAAAACAGCATAGTAGCTGCTGGCTTTTATTAAAATATTTCTGGTCAATTGTATTTATGAATGAGAAGCTATTTTCCTTAGCCCTCGGACATTTTGGAATGTTGGTTTTCTTGATTTTGGCCTATATTTTTTTCAAGAGAGATTAGTGATTATATGGTGATCGCTTTTATTGAAGATTAATAAAGACTAAATATGTTCGTGAATGCTTAATGTACAGGTTGTAAAAGTAACAGATGAGACGAAGCCAGTAATCGAAGATTGTGAAGACAAGATGTTTGCAATCAACGATCACTCAGATAGTGATGATGACGGTGAGGTATGTGAGGCAAGTGTAATATTGACAAATTCAGCAATGGATGAAGGCAGTGAGAACTGTCCTACCGGTTGGTTGAAATGGCAAGTACTAGTTGATCTATGGGGAGACGGAACGATAGACTTAGAGT
>JBLHWH010000278.1:0-7031 GCA_047628935.1 Halioglobus sp.
AGAGTTATGTCTAGATTATTAAAAGTAAATAAAGCTGGACATTGTTTTATTGACTATGACGAAATGGATAATTATTTTTACAAAGCCTACAGACGAAGTAATCCAAATTTTAATAAGATTGACTCATTAATACTAAGTAGGATAGCAAAGTATAGAAAGAAAAAAATGGATGTAAAAATGATAAATCGGGTTAGGGAGAAAAGGCTATCAATCAAAAAGCCACCTGAGCCTAGTCCAAATGGAAATCCATGGTGGAAAAGATTATTTGGCACCAGTAAAGTGAAATTGTTTGAAACGGAAGAATGGAAGAATAGAAGAAAAAAGAAAGTGTAATTCGCACTTAAGTATCAATAATAAGAAATGCGCTATAATTTATGGTTTGTTGGTTTTTATTAAAACTAGTAGCCATAGAATTTTAAGGAATTGAATTATAGTTTCTAATTTATTGAACAGATAAATACACATTAGACGATAAAAGTAAGATTATGAAAAGTATTTTGACATTATGTATGGTCCTCTTTGGCTTATCAATGTTTGGTCAAGTAGAGTTGAAATCTCTAAAATATACAACAGAGAATGCGTGCAATGGGCTGGCTGTTATAAAACTAAAACCTAGTGAAGGACCTTTTAATGTTACTTTAAATGGACCAGTAGTTTCAATAAAAACTACAAGCCTTGAGCTTTTAGCCTTCCCTCAATTATGTGAAGGGTTTTATGAAGTTTCGGTCAAAGATAATCATGGTTGTATATCCACCTTAGAGTTCGAAATGGAGGTCTGCGAATTTTTGGGAACTGATGTTTTCTTTACGTTGCAACCTGGTTGTGAAATGGGAACAGATGGAACAGTTATAGGTCTAAATATTTTCCCTGATGGCGAGTACTATTATAAGTGGAGCACTGGTGCAGAAACAGATTATATATTTGCTTCTACATATGATACTTATTATGTTACAGTGACAGATGTAAATGGCTGTGATCACATTACATCTAAAGATTTTGAAGTTTTGCAGACGGATTACGAAGTATATTCAAGTGAAAGTTCTTCGTTGTTTCAATGTAGTGGTAAAATTGCTGTTAATGCTGAGGGAATCGGTAGTCCATTTTTGTTGAAGTTATTTGATTCTGAAGAAGAATTATTGTAGGAAACTACAATTGACGAATTTGCCGAAGGCCTTTTTGAATTCCCTATTGATGTATGTTTGGGAGATTATATAGTAGAAATTGTAAATGCTGTAGATTGTGTAAAAGAACTCCCTGTTTCAGTTTGGGGAGAAGAGTGTGATTTTTCAATTCGGCTTGATAATGTATCATTTACTGAAGATGCAGTGGGTTCATCATTTGATGTTGTAGTAGATGGAGAGGTTACAAACCCAGAAGCATACAAATTCGACCTGTATATTTACAGGAAATTGTGTTCCTTTTTGTCAGCAACCTTGTTCTGGTAGTGGTTTTTATTTTGATGGTGAAACGGGACAAAGAATTTTTAAGGGTGAACATAATTGGAATTGGATTTTGCAGGAAAGTCAAGTTGGAAATCCAACCTTTATAAGGTCCGATGATCTCCCTGAATGTGCAATGGCATACAGAATAGAGGTAAGTAGTATTTATGACCCAACATGTAAAAGAGTTATTTATTCTTCTCTTCGTACTTGTGCCAATCATTATACTTATGATGATGACCACCAAACAAATGTTACAGCAGAAATCAACTCTCAGATTTCTTATCCAGAATTAGGAAGCATAACAGTTACTTTCGAAAACAGAATTTACAATTGGGAAGGTTTATTTTTGGATGCAGAAATGGTAGGACCAACTGGAGAATTATTTGAAGAGTATGAGTACTCTTATGACTGGTATTATCAAGGTGGTTATGGTCATTTAGACGATAAAGCCTATGTTACTTTTAATGGAATGACAGAGCCAGGAGAATATTGTATTACTCTATCGAATAATTGTGGGCAATCTGATGAAGTATGTATTACATTGGAAGAATGTCCATCGGTAATGTCTTTTTACACAATAGATAAATTTAGTGATGCGAATCACCCTGTAGGTCCATTATATACCTCCGTGTTTCCTGTTAATAGATCTAAACCAGCGAATTATATTGAATACGACAATGCATACATGGGGAATGGAAGATGCATAGATATTGAGAACTGTTATTCTGAAAATGACCCTTACACTAGTGATTGTAATGATCCTAATGATGAAAAGACCATTTTTTATTATGATCCAGATGATGATAGTTCTCCATGTTCTGGAGGTACGGTATCTGTTTATCAATATGATTATACAAGTTCTCCATTAAGATCCGTTTTATTAATCGATCAATTTGACTTCAATGCAGAAGCGGCTCATTCTTTTGATTGGGTAAACAATGAAACTGAATATCAACCAGGTGCAAATGAAGAAGCTATAGACTATGCTTATTCAGGAATTAATAAAGAGATGGATGAAGCTGGCTTTGATGGATATAGTGGCATGAGTAATGGACGTTGGAGAAACAAATATATATGTGAATCTGGAACTTACTGCCTTTTTGAGTCTGAAGATATATTTGGCGGTATTTTTACAGATGAGTATATCTTAATGACAACTTGTACCAATTGGACAACAATTTGCGATATATGGCCTAATTCCGAAGGTTGTGAATCCATTAATTGTGAAAATATTAACTGTCCAGCATTCGAACTTTTATGTCCTGAGGAGGCATGTCCATCATGTGATGATGGTATACAAAATCAAGGAGAAATAGATGTTGATTGCGGGGGACCGTTTTGCGCACCTTGTTCAGATTGTTGGAATAATCAATTGGATGGTAATGAAACATGGGTTGATTGTGGCCCCACCTGTCCATGCTCAAATACTTGTGGCAATGGGATCCAAGATGGATGTGAAACTGGGGTTGATTGTGGCGGTAAATGTTGTGCTCCTTGTGGTAACTCTGGAGGTGATCCAGGGAGTGAATTTGAATGTGTAAGTGATTGGGATTGTCCAGCAATTGGATATGAATGTGTAAATGGAGAATGCGTTCAAATAGAGTGTGATCCAGAAGCCTTTTTCAGTGATTGTAATTTAGGAGAAACATGTTTAGGCAATGTATGTGTCATTGAATGTGATGTAGATTTTGATTGCCCTATTGGCTATGTTTGTGGACCAGATGGAATTTGTGTTGAAGAAGATGATGACCCTCCAACAGATGATTGTGTTCCTGAATGTGAGGCTCCAGATTATGAATGTTTTAATGGGAATTGTATTTATGTAGGAGATCCTATATCTAATTGTAGTTCCGCAAGCCCCTGTCCTTCAGGTCAGTATTGTGATGATGGAGATTGTACAAATTGTCCAATTATCACCTATGATGTCACCTATGGAAATAATGACGATTGTCAATTTGAAATTTTTCTATACAGTGATCATCATGTTTTATTGGATATAAAGGTATATCAAGACATCACTATTCTGTTGGATGATTATAATTTGGCACTAACGAATTGGAATCCATTGCAGTTGAGTTACCAAGTCCCCAATGATTGTAATGAACATTCTTTTTCCTTTGAGTTTACATTTGAAGACTGTTCAATCAATACTATTGAATTAGAATCAGCTGTGTGTAATGGTCCAGACTGTTTTACAAATAATGACTCCAACACGAACAGTTTAGCATCGAAAACAGATAAGACTGATTGGTCTGAATCAAACGTTGAGATAGTAAATGAAAATAATACTGTGAGAACATCTACTCAAGGTCTAATTAGAGATGAGATTAAGTGCTATCCAAATCCAACAGGTGGATCTGTTAATTTATTTTCAGCGGACTTATTATTAGATCGAGTTGAAGTTTATGATGTAGTTGGACAAAAACAAATAGAGTTTAATTTTGTTAAAAAAGACCATCTTCAGGAATTAGATATATATCAATTAAATGCTGGAATATACTTTTTGAAAGTTTTTGATTCTAACAATAACTTTCAATTGATCAAGATTGTCAAGAGTTAAAAGAATAAGATTTATGAAATCTGAAAAAAGCAGGACTTTATTGGACTGATAGAAATAAGGCTGTCTCATTACGAGATGGCCTTTTTTTATTTTTTTAGCTAGGGTGCTGGGGTGTTTATCAGGGTATTTGAGTTTTATTTTTATAACTCTAAGATTGATAAGGACTCATATTATTAAGAATCGATTGTGGCGTTAATTTTTTGCCATTTCCCCAAATTATGGGTTAATGCTATCAAACCCACATCTATAAGAACGCTGTCTTTCCCTTTAACTTATTGTAAAGTAAGCCACTTATATTTCGAGATATAATCTGATACATAGATGAGAGAGCAGGACTCATCCTAAATAATTTGCCTTTGATGATTTCTACTCTTTCATCATCTGGGAAATTAAGATAGGCTTAAATATAATATCTTCCATGACTGTCTTTTATTGGTTTGGATATAAAGATAAGGAAAATGTTTTGGGTGCAAAGGATGCAGGAATTAGTCTTACGGCAATTCAGTGGTCAGTGATTTTGGAAGCAAAACACGTAACCAAGTGTAGAAGTTCGAAATTAATACTTCTCTACTCAAACACCTCAGTCATATCAATAGTCATGCCTTCCAGCGTTTGACACGGAATAATATCATCCTGCACATAAGTATTGATTCGAGCATATTTACCATTTTTCAGGACAAATACTTCTACTGTTGAGTTCTTAGGTTCTACGATCCAGTATTCGTTTACTCCAGATTCTTCGTATAGGCTAAATTTATCTTGTAGGTCTTTCTTTGCTGTATGTGGAGATAGGATTTCTATAATCCAGTCAGGAGCACCAAAACATCCACGCTTTCTAATCTTCTCTGGGTCACAGATCACACAAACATCAGGTTGTATGACTCTATCAGATTGTTCGAAATCTTTACCTTCTACTGGCAGTATTACATCAAAAGGAGCAGAGAAGAACTGACATTTTTGACCTTTTAATCTATTGTAAAGTAGACCACTAATATTTCGTGATATAATTTGATGTAAGGAAGAAGGAGCAGGACTCATCTTAAATATCTTTCCTTTGATGATTTCTACAGCTTCATCATATCCAAATTTAAGATAGTCAGTATAGGTGTAGTGCTTACCTGCATAAGCTGCTATCGGCTCTTTGGCTATGTTATCTTCCATGACTATCTGTTATTGATTTGGATATAAAGATAAGGGAAATTGTTTTAGATGCAAAGGAAGTTGTTTTTGTTAGCGCAAACGTTTTATTCAGCTTCCAATAAATTGTAAGCACCATTAGCTACAGTGACCAAATTCACATCTCCAAAACTGACCCGTCCTTCTTCTCCAATATCGAAACACCATCCGCTAATTCACGATCCACAGCAACTGCCGCTTCCCTACCTTCTGAGATAGCCCACACAACAAGCGATTGCCCACGTCTCATATCTCCAGCTGCAAACACACCATCCACTGATGTTTTATAATCTGTAGCCATTACATTACCTCTTTGATCCAATTCGACACCTAATTGAGATAATAGACCTTCTTTCTGAGGATGCAGGAAGCCTATTGCTAAGAATGCTTTCTGACATGGGATTATTTCCACCGAACCTTCTATTTCTTTCATTCCATACTTCCCGCTTTCGTCTGCTGCCCATTCTACTTTGGCTACTTCTAGACCAGATAGATTACCTGATTCATCTTTGATGAATCGCTTTGTCATGACAGACCATTCCCTATCACAGCCTTCTTTGTGAGATGAACTTGTACGAAGCGTCATGGGCCAGTTTGGCCATGGATCTTTGTCTGTTCTTTCTTTGCCTGGAGTAGGCATGATCTCTAGCTGGGTGATAGATCTTGCACCTAGTCTGTTGGATGTGCCGATACAATCAGATCCTGTGTCTCCACCACCGATGACAACTACATTTTGATCTTTGACTGAGATTGTTTCTTCCGCAGAGAATTGATCTCCAGCGACTCTTTTATTGTTTTGGGTGAGGAATTCCATAGCGAGATGGATTCCTTTTGCATCTCTGTTTTCGAGAGACATACCTCTAGCTATTGTTGATCCTCCACATAGGACTGTAGCATCATATTCCGATTGTAAATACACAACAGAAATATCTAC
Source organism: Halioglobus sp. (assembly GCA_047628935.1). Taxonomy (GTDB): domain Bacteria; phylum Bacteroidota; class Bacteroidia; order Chitinophagales; family Saprospiraceae; genus CAJXUU01. Next base: position 6,113 of record JBLHWH010000278.1, read on the forward strand.
TCCTACATCGGTATTAGTGATAAACTTGATGCCCGATGCTCGCATAATATCTAGTCGACGATCAATATTAGGTTTTTCTAACTTGAAATCTGGGATACCGTATCTCAATAATCCGCCTATTCTATCTGCACGTTCATATACAGTGACTTCATGACCCACTTTATTCAATTGATCTGCACAAGCCAATCCTGCAGGGCCAGATCCGATGATGGCTACCTTCTTTTCTGTTGACTTAGTAGATTGATTGGGATTAACCCAGCCTTCTTTGTATGCACGTTCTATGATGGACTTTTCTATATATTCTATAGATACTGGATTTTCATTGATACCCAATACACAAGCCGACTCACATGGTGCAGGGCAGATCCTCCCTGTGAATTCTGGAAAGTTATTTGTTTGACTCAGTATTCCATATGCTTCTTTCCAATCTCCTCGGTAGATGGAATCATTGAAGTCAGGTATAAGATTTCCTAGGGGACAACCACTGTGACAGAACGGTATCCCACAATCCATACATCTTGCAGCTTGCTCTTCTTTATGTGCGATAGGTAATGGTACATAAAATTCATTAAAGTGCTCAACTCTAGCCTTCGGATCTTCGGTTGTTGGAAGACCTCTTTTGTATTTCATAAATCCTTTAATATCTCCCATGATTAGCTCGCTTTTTGTTGTAAAACAAATGATTCTTCCTTGGCTTCAAGTATCCGTTTATATTCACCGGAGATTACCCTTTGGAAGTGGTGTTTCTCCTCGTCCCAGTTATTGAGAATCGCAAATCCTTTTGTACTTCCTGTATAGTTCGTATGGCTTCGAACCATCGTTTGTATTGTACCCAAGTCATTATCTGTTGGATTATCAATCATTACCATTTCAGGATTTATAGTTTCACTTAAGATCGCTGACGAATTGTTATACACAT
>JBLHWH010000279.1:0-7021 GCA_047628935.1 Halioglobus sp.
CCTTTGCTACCCATACCGCATGAGCTGTCCCCCAGGGCTTCTCTCTTTCTGGATGCACTTCTATACCATCAGGAATATTAGCAAGCTCTTGTGTTACATACTGCAATTCAATTTTGTCGGCAAATTTTGGATTCATCTTATCTTTAAATTCCTGTAAAAAGTATTCTCTTACTATGAAAACCACTTTTCCAAACCCCGCTTGTATAGCATCGTAAATTGAATAATCAATAATGGTCTCTCCATTCGGACCAAAACCGTCCATTTGTTTCAACTTCCCATATCTACTTCCCATTCCTGCGGCTAAAACTACCAATGTTGGTTTCATCTATTTATCTTTTTGGTTTGAAGTGCTTCTATATACTTCATTCAATATTTTTAATGTTCAAAAGCTAAAGCTATATAAAATTAGTAACTAACAATAAACATATTACATATTTTAATAATGTATTAACATGACAGTAACTACTTATTCTATAAATAAATAAATAAATCAAAAATCAAGTTCCATACCATCAAAAGTACCGCTACTCATGAGAAGTAGATTTGATTCTTGAAAGTCGTATGTATTAAGTTCAGCTCTCAAGTCTGCCGAATTAGTAAACACCTTTATATTAGGATGCTCAAAGCATTCTTCAACAAACACCTTATCTAGGGCTGGCATTTTCTTCATTTCTAAGGCATGTTCGCTAAATATAACAAACGCCATATTTGCAGAATCCAAAGCTCCTTTATATTGAGGTAAGAACTCTGCATTCAAACTCGAGAATGTGTGAAGTTCAAAAACAGCTATTAACGGAGCATCTTTGTACCAATCTTTCACAGCATCCGTTGTCGCTTTCACTTTAGATGGTGCATGGGCAAAATCTAGGTAGATATTCCCATTAACACTATTCCCTTTTTTTAATACTTGTAGCCTTTTATTGGCACCTGTAAATGTTTGTAGCGAATCATAAAAATCATCTAAAGTTAGACCAAGCATTAAGCATACTTTCTCGGCAGCTATGATGTTCTGCATATTATGATTGCCTATTAACTTTATATCATATCTATTCTCACCAACCACGTATTGATTTTCTTTAGTGAGGTTTATTTGGTCGTAAAATTCAATGCTACAGCGATGCTTGTCCTCAGCTAATAATGTTTTTAGATGCTCATCTTTTTCGTAAATAAATAATTGATCAGAATCAGACATGTCATTGATAAACAACCTGAATTGATCCACATAATTATCAAAAGTTGGAAATACGTTTATATGATCCCACGCTACGCCTGTTATAACTGCAATATTAGGCTTATAGTGCATCATCTTTGGCCGACGATCGATCGGAGATGATAAGTATTCGTCACCTTCTAGAATAATTATACCAGCATCTGACAATTTCACCATTCTATCAAATCCATCTAATTGGGCTCCTACTAAGTAATCATACTCGATTTCTTTTGAAGATAAAGCATGCAATATTATAGATGTAGTAGTTGTCTTTCCATGACTACCCGCTATGACTACACGGGTTTTCTCCATTGATTGTGATGCGACAAATTCTGGGTAAGAATATATCTTTAATCCTAATTCTTGCGCCCTCAGTAACTCAGGATTATCCTTCCTGGCATGCATTCCTAGTATGATGGCATATATATTTGGCTCGATTTTGTCAGTATACCATCCATATTCTCTTGGGAGAAGACCAGAATCTGACAATCGACTGCGTGACGGTTCATATATTTCATCGTCACTACCAGTTACAGTGTGTCCGTAATCATGGAGAGCAAGTGCTAAATTATGCATCGCACTGCCTCCTATTGCTATAAAATGAATACGCATGTCGTGGATTTGTTATTAATTAACTTACTATTAAGTAAAAAAGAACAACAAAGAAATTAAATTTACATTACAAATAATAACAGAATAGCAATCTTCGTTAATTTGTATCGATTAATAATTAAAATATTAACAAAATGAATTCTAAAATAATAAAAAACTTATCCAGACTCTTGGCTTTAATTGCAGTAGTTGCAGTATTTTCTTCTTGTAATAGAGGCGGTGTTGGTTGCCCATACGAATTGGAAGTAGCTACGAACATCTTAATGGAAGTAATTAAGTAAGAAGGATACGAAACTACTTCACAGTTTTAATGTTCGCTTTCATGCTCTTATTGGGGTAAGAATGTGGTAGCTTAATATAAAACGAAAGTACAATAGATGATAAATTGGAAAAAACTAGAGTCGACTGCGACTTTAGACAGCATTATCGAGGATAGCTTCAATGCTCCTCAGGTAATTTTTAAACATAGTACTTCCTGCCCAATAAGCGGGATGGCAAAACGAAGACTAGAGGGAGAGTGGGAGCTAGAAGTCTCGCCATATTACTTAGATCTCTTATCCTACAGGTCAATTTCAAATGCCATCGAAGACAAACTCTCTGTTATACATGAATCACCGCAAATCATCTTAATCGTAGATGGAAAAGTGCTGTATGATGAAAGCCACTTAGATATTTCTGCATCTTCATTACAAGAAATCTTGAACGCGCATATTAATGGATAAACTTGTATTTTCCCAAGACGGTTCGCATACTATTATTTCTGAGCGATTTGGAGTGAGTTATCATTCTAAGTTTGGATCTATTCAAGAAACACAGACCGTATTTATTGATGCCGGTTTAGACTATATTGTAAGTAGAGGTTATAGAGAAATCAATATACTAGAAATGGGATTTGGAACAGGTCTTAATGCCATAATGACTTACCAATCTATAAAAGGTATAAATATAAATTACCATACACTAGAGGCGTACCCTATAGAAGAAGCACAGTATTCTAAGCTTAACTACTCCACCGTATTATCTCTAACAGAAATACAGACAGTGGATTTCCTAAAAATGCATAAAGCATCCTCAGGTGACAAAACCTCTCTTTCTGAGAACTTTGACTTCACTAAGCACATCATTAAAATAGAGGAATTTAGTACAAACGAGAAGTTTGATATTATCTATTATGATGCATTCGCTCCTACCAGTCAAGAAGAACTCTGGACACCAGAATTGATGACTAAGTTGTACGGCATGTGTAACCCTGGAGCTGTACTGGTAACCTATTGTGCTAAAGGTTCGTTTAAACGTGCGTTGAGATCCGCAGGATTCACCGTAGAAGCATTAGATGGCCCAGAGGGTAAAAGAGAGATGACAAGAGGAAAGGTTTTATAAACTGTCTATCAAGCAGTTAATTCTCCTACGTAATTATCCAATTGTTCTTTATAAGTAATTGAATAAGGAATTGATTGACCATCTAAGTCAATGGTATTTTGTGAAATACCTTTCATTCGTATCAAATTTGCAATATATGATCTATGTACTCTTACCAAGAAAGGCATTTTAATCAATGACTTTTCAGTGTTAGACATCGTATTCCTCACCATTATTAGTTCATTTATAGTTTTGTATTCTACATAATTTCCAGAAGCTTTTATATATACAATATCAGCTGGATTGATCAGCTTAGTTACACCTTTAATATCCTTCAGTTTTAATGGCGGCAAATCCTTAGCTGACACATACCTTTTCAATACTACTTTCAATCTTGTAAAATTAAAACCCAAAACTCCTATTCTTAATAACAACCATACTCCGCTCAATAACAACACTAGCAATAACCCAAAGAACAAATATGAGTCATACCACCTGTCTATAATACATATCGGCTTTCTTACTATCCTATTTGCCAAATTTAATGGGTGCTTAGCTCTTATTTCTAAAATATATTCTTTTGCTGGCAGGTACTGATAGGAAATAACTTCGTCTGTTGTTGTTGTCCAAGTACTGTCCTTTGGTAATAATCTATACTCATATGCCATATCACTACCAAAAGAATAGTTAATACAATCAAATTCTACTAAAACTTCTTCGTCTACATACTTTATAACAAGATGATCATCTAATATGATACTTAATGAATCATTGACCTCTTTGCTCTCTGATAAAGTATATGCCTTCTTATCTACTACAAAATGTACTTGTTCATTAATATATTCAATAAATGTAATATCACCAACAGGAATCCCATGGGCGTATCCATAATTTCTAATTAATGAAAGCATGCCGTTCTTTATTCGTATGTGTGAGATACCAAGACCATGAGTAACCCAAATATCATTATTATGAACACACATATTCGTTATATTAGCTGATGCTAATCCATCCTCTAGGTCTATTGTCTTGGTTATATTTTTGGCTGAATCATACGTAAATAATCCTATCCCATAATTGATTCCAATTAACCCCGAATTGCCTACCTTTATATCAATTATACTGCCTTGAAGGTTAGGATCATCTACCTTTGACAATACCGTATCTAAAATAGAATACAATCCGTTCTCTGTACCAACCCAAACTAATCCATCCTTATCAATCGCACATTTATATCCCTGATTCAGGTTTATATTTTTCATTGCACTTTTGAAGGGCACACCTGCTTGCTTGAGTACAGGTAACTCTTCAGTCATACCTTTATAATCAATATGCATCACACCATTATGAAACGGAAAATAAAATCGATCATACGCATCGCTGTATATTCCATCTCGCTTGTGAAATGAAAGAGTAACATTATCTTCTATATTATATAAATAGGTAGTACTTACAACCCACAGCTTATCTTTAACCTTTAATGTTTTGATGATATCGAAACCTTCTTTTTGATCCAATTGCACATCTTGGGTTTTCCCATTGTGAGATAACAGCAGTTTATCAGAATCATATCCTATATATATAGAATCTTCTCCGACTTTTTCCATGTAAGTTATATCTTGATATTCAGAAAACACGCTGGGCTTCACTATGGATTTTGACTCAAAATAAATCCCCTTTTCTCTAGTTGCAATCCAGAACCTACCATCCTTACCTTTATCTATTGCTGATACTGATAACCCAGAAAACTTTTCGAGGTCATCTGTTATAAAAGCACCATTTATTAACTTATAGATACCGTGTGTAGAACTAATATGTAGTATATTATTTATAGATCTTAGATCTGTTATCATCGTAACATTATCCAGCGGCGGAACTTCAATCTCTATTAAATCCAGTAAATTATAACAAAATAGATTATTACCAAAAGCAAAATAGATTCGATCTCCTACAACGCAGGACCGCATACCACTTAATGAGTTATCCCAATTAGTTTCTCTTAATAAATTCCAATCGTAGTCAAATACTTTAAACCCTTTATTATATGCTAATATTAATACATCACGGTATTCAACCAACCTAAATGATTGGCTTCTATGGTCTTTTTTGTCGTTAATGAAATCCATAGAACTAACCGATTCATTCTCTAATATACTTATCTCTGGACTTTGATTAATGAAATAAAGACGTCCTTTCTTATCTTCAGAAATAGCGTTTTTGAACACCTCTGTTTTTAATGGCTCCAAATATGGATCTGTGTATCTATTATGGACTATCCCATCCTCAATAAAAACGGGTTCTCCATTCAAATTATTCACCCAAATTCGCCCTTTTGAATCTTCAAAAAAAGAATAAACATTGTCTGACATCAACCCATTTGATCGATTAAATCTAACAACATCTTTACCATCAAATCGATTTACCCCAGCTCGAGTACCAATCCATATGTAGCCCTTGCTGTCACTAAAAACATCAAAACATTGAAGGTCTGATAACCCATCATTTAAACTCAATGTTTTCCACCCTTCAACTTGGGAGCCACCAGTGGTTGAAGCAAAAAGAAATAACAAAATACCTAAAACACGATAATCCATGTATAAAAACAATTGCATTAATAATAAGACCTGACCCTCTAGTAAATTGACGAAATATACAAAAAATATTCCATCCCTCTCATTCACATTTCACCCCATCATTAACAAAACAATGGGTCTACATACATATTAATATTCCTAATATGTGAATTATAAATTTCATCTCTAATATGCCCTATTTCGTCACTTGTTACATTTTTTAATAGTTTCTGAAGAAATATTTCCCTATTTTAGTAGTGTTGTAAAAATCATTATTAAATGAACTCCAAATAAAAATGAAAAGTAAAATTCATCTACAATCTGTTATTATTTTACTCCTATTGTTTCAAGTCAAAAGTGACTGCCAAGTCAGCATCTCTATCACAAACGCTCCTCCTGACCAATCCGCAATGCTTGACATAAAAGGTTCTGAAAAAGGATTACTTGTACCCAGAATGAACGCTATCCAAAGATCAGTAATCTTTGAACCCGCAAATGCTTTACTAATTTATCAAACAGATGCCCCTTCAGGATTCTATTTCAATCAGGGTACTCCTGCCGCTCCAAACTGGAAATTACTTAGCTCTGATCCTTTATCAGATTGTGAATCTAGAATCCCAATAAATACGCTCCCATTTGAAATCACCGAATCCGGATCTTACTACCTTACACAAACCATCGATGCAGGAGGATCAAATGGAATAACAATAACCGCAAGCAATGTAACTATCGACCTCAATGGCTATACACTTATTAGCGATGGATCTGGAACGGCTTCAGCTATCTTTTGTAATGCTTCTATTTTCAATCTAATAATCCGTAACGGAATAATCAGTAACTGGGGAGGACATGGAATAAATGGTGTGAGCTCAAGTCACTGTAGCATTGCAGATCTTCAGATTTCAGACTGCAAATTATCTGGAGTGTCTGTAGGTAGCAACTCAAGAATTGAAAGCTGTACCGCAACAAACAACTTATTCGATGGCATAAATGCAAATAATCAAGGACAAGTAATAAACTGTATCGCTAGTAATAACGGAACTGACGGTATAGATGTAAACGCAAATTCTATAGTATCGACTTGTGTTGTTTTTGATAATGGAGCGAATGGAATAGAAGCATCTACCAAAACAGAAGTAAATAATTGCATAGCAAATAATAACGCAGAAGATGGATTTGAGTTGGCAGCCGGAGGTATAGTAAATACTTGTAACGCAAATAGCAATGGTGAAAATGGTTTTGATATAAGTTCAGGGAGTAATATACG
>JBLHWH010000280.1:0-7018 GCA_047628935.1 Halioglobus sp.
TTCTAGAATATATTGATCTGAATATCCATGTGTTAAATCATATGCTGTAGCAGCAGATTTGCCTATATTTTCAGCAATCAATTCTACCTTAACAGTATGTAATTCAATCAATAACAAGCCAAACTTCCCAACATAGGGTGTCCATTTTTCAATGTGCTCTTTAAGGGATACTGCAACCAGGTTATTATCTATCCTTTTACCTTGGTAAGCATATGCACCCGTTGATGTACTAATTCTTGACAAACTACTTTGGGGTTGTTCCCATATTCGATTATGATCCAAAAAGGTTCTTACATTGAGTAAATCTTCCAATTCGATATCATAATTATCTTTCAAATCTTGGGCGAGAAGCTTAGGATTTCCAATGTCTCCCCAAATGATTTTTGCCCATATATCAGCTTGAATAAGGTTTGCCCTAGAAACTTTTAGTGCAGCATTATTATAGTCTACTCCGATTATCTGCAGTGGGTATTCGTCCAAAACAGTACCTCGGTAGGTTTGACTTTCAATGACTGAAAACAAATGTTTTAAAAATGCTCCATTGCCACATCCCATATCAAGTATACCCTTAGGTTGTTCCTCTATTGGTTTATTGAAAAGGTCGATGATGATTTTATCAACCACCTTAAAGTAGGTACTGTGAGCACCACCACTACCCCATATATTCATTTCTCTATCTACATGTGCTTCGTTGATCCCCGTTGCTTTTTGTTTTAAAATTAATGGGTTACCAAATATCAAGTCGTCCAATTTTCTAAGCGTAGGAATATAAGATACTGTTACTCCATATGCACTAGCCCTCTTTGCGAAGAACAATCCAAACTCGTTAAATTCATAGGAGCCATTCTTTACATTAAACCAACCGAGATCTGATAGTATCTTAAGTAACTTATCAAACTCTTGATGCTTTTCATGGAATTCTTCTGCTTTGAATCTAGCTTCCATAAAATACTTATGAAACATACCCGTCATGCCCATGTGTACAATGGTCGGACCAACAATAATTCCTTCAATATGCGTCAATATTTGCTCTTCAATCTTTCTTTGAAGTTTATTTTCAGACAGCTCTATTCCATACTTCGTTTTATACTTTTTGTAAATGCTTTCTAACTTTAAAAATGGTTCGATCTCAAACTTTCTCTGATGATAGTTTTCAGACATTTTTAATAAATCTACGACATCTTCATAGAGATAAAAGTAGTTGAAAGCTATTTCTGAGGCCTCATTGATTTCGTAAATAACAGTATTATTTCGATTGTCCACTTTTTGAATAAGCCATCCTTGAGAACAGAGCCCTCTTAATGCAACATTAAGATATCCTTCATTCGCCTTGAATCTTATAGTAAGATCTTTTAAGGTTACTTTTTTATGCTCTAATAAATAGTCCGTTACTCCATGTTGCTTCAAGGAGTAAGCAGATGGGGAGATGACAATACCGTCAAGATGGCGAAATAGTGTACTTCTTAACTTTGCTTTCTGATTCGAATCCATATAGATACTTTGTATTAGATATATTTCTGGCTAGTTATACGTAAGGTAATTAATTATTGATAAGCGTTACTTCTCCTGTGGTTAAATCTAGCCCTATTATAGGTCGAACTTAATTATTGTCATGAATAATAAGAGTCAGATTGCTGTCACTTTGCTGTTACATGCATGTCCTATCCATTTCAAGAGTCCTGATATTATTAGACTTATCATTGTAAAATACAATGATAATAAAAACCTAGAAAAAAATGGATCCGAGTACAAGTAATTTAAGAGATATTAAAAAAATGAGATTGGAGCGTCACTGGTCACAAGATCAATTGGCAGAAATGAGTGGATTAAGCATAAGAACTATTCAAAGAATTGAAAATGGAGAAAATGCAGGTTTAGAATCATTGAAATCTTTGAGAGCATTTTTCGAAATCAATATTGCAGATTCTGACAAGACAAACGAAATTGAACAAATTAGAAAAGAAGAATATGTTCAAAATGTGAAAGGGTTTTATAAACTTTTGCTATTGCTGTTTTAAGTTTAATCGTTCCATTAATTATTGCATTAAATGATTCAGTCCATTGGACTGTTTTTTTTTTATATGGGTACTGCTTTCTTGGGGAATGATATTGGGTATTTATTCTCTTAATGTTTTTGATCTCTTTGGAGAAAAATGGAAAAGAAAAAGAATTTAAGTATTAAAAAGATAAAAAGTAAAATTGCTGAATTTACTACTTGAGTTCAAGTAATTTTAAAGTATCCTAATCTGTTTATCATCGTTCATTATTTATTTTCAAAATTGTAAGAAACAAATAAATAAACATACCCTACCATATATCTAGATACAATCATTCAGCTTCCTCTGGTCTTAGTTTATTTACCCATTTTTTTACTGCCAAGGCAAACCTCTTCAATCCAGCATCATTTTTAATTCCCTCGAATTCGGGGGAATTAAAACGGGATTATATATTTCTTCCCAGACACCAAAAAGTTCTATTGTGTTTTTATTTCGCAACCGTCTCTCTATCAGAAAGGAACTTCATCCTAAACCTCTCACAGAAGTCAAATCTGTTTCTTCCTTCTATATAATTGAAAATAATACCAAGCGGCGACACCACCTACAAAGGAAAATATGGACAACATCCAAAACACATGTTGATGCCCCGTTGCACCTGGCGAGTTATCTAAGAGATACCCCATCGTAGGCCCTGCGAATATATCGGGTGTATATCCTACAAGAGAAATAAGACCAACAGCAGTCCCTGTAAGCACCAAGGGAATTTGCCCGTTCTCCATCACTGCAAAGTATAGAGAACGTGCAGCGTACACTCCTGTCGAAACAACTAAAGTTGATATAAAAAACAAAAGTGTTGCCGACTCTGAAATCATTCCTGTTGCGAATAATAAAGCTCCGAAAAATGAAATGACAAAACTTAGAAATAACAAACGCGTAATCTGTGTGCGGTCTGCCAAAATCCCAATTAGAACTCCAACGACAGGGCGGATAAACAACAAAAAAGTACCTACTTTGGCTGATTGTACTTGATCATATAGCATTACGTCTTGGGCATACAGTGAAAACACATCTGTGATTTTGTAGCCTACATAGGCACATAGAATAATGATCATTAGCAACCATACAGAAGGTAATCGTAATACCTCTTTTATTTGTGACATCTTGATTTTGTCCAAGATGATTTCTTTTTCTGCTTTGTGATCCATTTTCATAAAGAACCACACCAACAGCCCCACAAGAACGATAACACTAGTGGATATGAGAATCACATACTTAAAGGCAGCTCTGTTTTCGGAGATAGTCGACTCTGCAATTTCTGAAGTAATAAATAGTGAAAAAATAAGTACACCCATAGTTCCGAATAGCGCTCCCACTAATCCCCTTCCTCCGTCCAGAAACCCAAAGGCTTTGCCTTGGGAAGTAGATCCACCCCAGACTCGAGTGGCCTTGATCAACGAGGGCCAGAATAAAAAAATGGTCGTAAAACCCCAATAGCCATAAAGTATTTTTAATACTGTATAGCTTGGAAAAGTAGCATAGACCAAACCTCCTAAGGCTGTCATCCAAAGTGACATTGCAATCATTTTTCGAGGAGGAAACTTATCAGCTAAAGGACCTCCAAAGAGATAAGATATCAAAGCTACTGTGCCATACACGGAGAAACACAAGCCCAATTGCACATTGTCCAAGCCAAATACATCGAGCACGGTAGGTCTAAAGACCCGAGAAAGAACAAATGGTAGAATAAATATAGACTCTCCAGCCAAAATGAGGAGAAAGAGGTAATGCCAAGGGGCTTTTTTTTGATTCATGGAGTTTAGTAAGTTTGACTTTAAAATCTAAAAATAGCCTAATGAAAAATAATCAACACTTTTTCAACCGTTTTGTGACGATATATAAGTTACTAAACGTATACCAGCTCGCATAGGCATCATTATTTTTTTGATCTACAATGGCAATTTCTTCAAGTTCCTGAAGAATGTTTTCCTGCACTTGAAGGTTAAAATTACTTACAAAGAGGAAAGCAAGTAGAAAGGAAATTAGAATAGTGTGTTTTTCATTTTATTAGAATTAATTATTTGGGACCATAATGTTTTGACCAGGTATACTTTATCACAAGATATTAAAATAGATTGTACTAGGGCTGTTGGAAAGTTCGACGTGTGTAGAATACATTGCACTTTTTCTAAAAGGAAAGATACTTTCTAATCTAGGAACCTGACACCAACAAGGTCTGAAGAACCAATCCAACAAAGTAATGGCTGAAAAGCCATCGTTACAAAATGGAAATATAATTAAGGCATGAAAGGCTGGTTCCGAAGGTGAGCAAACGTTTAGATAATGGTAAGAATTAGGAATCAGCCCTTAAGGCTTCAAATAAAAACGGTAACCATATAAACGATGCCCTAACGGACATCGCTAATAGGGATCAGCCCTGCAGGCTTCGATCATCACGGCGAACATATTTTTCAACACTTGTGCAATTTGCTATACACACGAGTTCGATGATCTGTATTGCTCTATATTTCAAATACCTAGGTTCCAAAATCAAAAAACTTATTCACCGATTCAATTGACATATGATAATGAAACAATCTTAGTTTTGAGCGTTTGCCCAAATGTCAGCTAATAACATATGGATTTTTATTAGGCACTCAGATCGATTACTAAATCCATATTTTCTAAAAGTTAGATTTATTCGCGGTTTATTACTTTCAGGGTTTATTGGAAGACGATGCTCATATCTTTCTTGACAATGTTTTCCCATGATTATTAAACTTCCACTTTCCAAGGTTGTGGTAATTTCATTTCCACTTTCTTTTTCTCTAAATTTGAATTCTCTTTCCTCTCCTAAACTTACTGATGGAATTATTGACGTATCTCCAAAAACCGCATGATCCGAATGAAAATCTAATCCTGAATTACCATCTGGATAATATATCAATACACAAACCTCGAATTTTGATTTGTAAATTTTTCAATTTTCAATTTAAGTCTTTTCAATTTATCTGACCAAGCCTTAGTTGGTCCGCAATATTTCTCAGGGAATCTATTCTCAACCAGGAGATTATGGTCCAAGAACATAATTTTCCCAAAATTGACTTCATGCATTTCCCCATCTTCAGTTTGAATATAAACATTGGGAGAGTCTATTAGAATTTCAAAGAGGAAAGCTTAAATCTTTTAACAAACGTATCGAAGAAGTAGCGGTACGATAGACAGACAAAGAGATTTCAACAAATGTTGAAAAATATTACAACAATTTCATTAAACATAATGAAATAATAGATACATCACTACAAGATATAGGTCTGCAAGAAATTAAACTCGTCGAATATGCTTTAAGCCACCCTATTGCTATTGACCATGTATATTTTGACAACTATAGCGGAATGAGAGAGGCCATAAATACACAGCTATCTATCTACGTATCTACGACCAACTGAATTTGCCAAAACTAGAGGTTTCTGTTTTGAAAAACTTCGTATGATGTTTTATTCATTCTGAATTCATGTCCTTTTCATTTCTAATGCCTTCCAACACTTTGAATAAACGTCTGTTTAAATTGCGTTATTTTTTTGTTGGCAACTGTTATTCTTTCACCACTTTTATTGATGCCCTATTCGCTCCCTCAGATAGAAACATTAAGTAAATTCCTGAATCTAGATGACCAAAATTAATCTTAATCCTATCAGAAAACCCAATATATTCGTGTTTGATATTTTGTCCATTTATATTATAAACGGAATAACTCTATTCTTTCATTTCATTGAATTCAACTGTTACCATGTCTCTTGTCGGGTTAGGGTAACATTTAATATTTGCACCAAGTTCGTTTGAAATTATTGCTACGGGGACTTGATTCAAGTGATTAACTGGATCAGCAAATCCTTATCCGAAATTTGGCCCCACTCTCCATGACTCCAAGGAGCAGTAGATGGATCAGTGAAATTTGGAAAACCATTAGGCTTCCCATAGTACCTTTCCGTTCCATTATCTATATTTCTATAATACCGAATTTCAAAATGAAGATGTGTAGAACCTTCAGTTTCTGAATACAAATGATTAGAAATTGTATCTCCTTGATTGATATATTCTCCATCAAGATTTCTGTTATCCAATGAATCTAAATTCAAATCAAGGTGACCATATAAGACAACTATTTTACCAAGAATACCTCCAAGACTATCTTCAACATTTTGGGTGATCGTTGAGTAATCCCTATATTTTAGAGCATCTCTATAAGTGTTAATTATACCGTTAATTGAAGCAAATAATGTCACTGTAGTATCATTGCTTCCGACAACCTTCATATCTGGTGCATTATGGTACTCAGTATTTCCAGCTTGACCGACTATATCACCAAATTCTCTTGTAACTAAAATGGCTGGGAAAGTCCCATTTGCATTGGCAAGAGGATGTAGAAATGGTATTTGACGAGCAAAATGTACATATTTATTTACCTCATCTCTAAATGAATCTCCTCCATTAGGTGTATCATAATATTCAAGAGTTAACAAATCTTGATATTGGTAGTCCTCTTTGTTCGGATAAGATTGCTCATAACTATGACCTACAAGTACAATAAGTCCAAATAAAAAAAAGGCTATTTTTATGTTGTATTTTTTTTGAGTTGAATCATTATCTAGGAGAAGAAACGCCAATTGTCAAGTATACCTAACAGAGGCTCATTATATGTGACTCTGCCATGGCTATACTATGTTGGTATTAACTCTTTATGCTTGTTCTTTCAATTTGTAATACCGTTCTCAGTCCTTCCGAAGCAATTATCTCAACACTTATTTTTTCTGGTGCGTCTTCTACTAGTTGTCAAGTTTCACAAGGTTGCAAAGAGAAGCTAGCTTATAAGATTAGATTTAGGTAAAATTAAGAAAAGGTTTTTAAATTCATCTGGCTTTTGTTTAAAAATATCAGGTTCCAACCGATACCACATTTCGACAGGCTAAGTCTCAAAATGATGTGCTAAGGTAAAAATACGATAACCTAGCAAAAAGATATTA
>JBLHWH010000281.1:0-6996 GCA_047628935.1 Halioglobus sp.
TACTTATGAGGAATATCTACTTTTTTGAAACTAGCGTAAGCTTCACCATTGCATGGTATATAATATGCTGAGAGTGTGCGGCTAAATTTCACATGAGGTGACTTTTTGATT
The DNA here is from genome assembly GCA_047628935.1 of Halioglobus sp. GTDB lineage: Bacteria > Bacteroidota > Bacteroidia > Chitinophagales > Saprospiraceae > CAJXUU01. The sequence continues at coordinate 112 of JBLHWH010000281.1, forward strand.
ATATTTTTCCAGTCTTCTCTATTCCAGAACTTAAATAAAACAATTTCTTTACCTCTATGCGTAGCCTTTTGTAATTGTATATATTGGCTTATCATAATCTAAATATACAAACTATCCTGCATTAGTAGGCTATTTTTTTGCCACTTTCCTTAAGTGGATATAATATTAACCAAACACCTTTCCAAAATGATTGTATCCGTAACTGACATTGATGAAGTAACAGATTACAGATTACAGATATTAATAGTGGTGAGCTACGAGCCATTCTCTGATCATCTCGTGTTGAACAAAACCTTCGATAATCCTAGCCTCTCGCTTTATCAAGATTAACTGATAATTTTGTAATTAATCTAAATACAAGATATAAAAAGATCAATTTTTTCCATTGAAAAATTGGAGCGCATTCCAAATTGGCGAATATTGGACATCTATATATTTAAATAAAAATATGAATGGAGATATGATAAAATCAAAATCATATAGCAGTTTCGCGATTTGACTATTCTGCGATTCTGCGATTCTGCAAAAGAACAATTAAAATGCTTGAATATATTATTATCAAGGCGTCATTTTGAAATACACCCAAAAATTGTATCCTTTCACTAATTGATAATATTCACTAGATTTAGACAAGTTTGTTCTGGTAATGTCTATTCTTCCTCTATAAAAGATATTTCTTCAAAAAATCTACTCACGCCTTCAGTAGATTAATCGACATTTATCAATAAAGCCGAATATAATATTGTGTATCTATCATAGGTATAGGTGTCGTTCAATTCTAAATCCTCGGAACGGGACAACGACCAACATCGCAATGCTGTGCATTCCGTCTTGCTCGTTTTATGTTATAGAACCGACTCATTCATGAATAGGACTTGACTTCAATATTTCTCTTTTTAGCTCGCCTAAAAAACAAAGAAAACTGGAATGTCAATTGATATTTCACCGATTAAACTCAAATCCGTTTTATCTATTTCTTCTTTTGAAACAAACCCTGAACACATAACTCTTAGCCGCATCTAACCGTTAATTACAATTAATTAATGCAGCTAAAAATTCCCATTTATATTTCAACATGTAAGACTACCTTCTACTACGCTCTAGGATAATTATCAATCACTCTAGTAAAGTTCGGTTGTAATTGTTTAGATAAAAACAGTATCGGATTTATTATAAACCAAAATCAATAGCATCAATCCTAACAAAAGTTTAATCCTTTACTTCACAAAATATTGCACTCACTTCGCCAAGTTTTTTTTCAAACAAAACATCAAATTCTTTCTTCGAAAAATCGAGATTAAGAGAAAATTCATTTTTGATTGTTTCAATCCAATCTTCTCCAAAACAAACTCGATTTTTAGCTATAACTTTTATCCCTTTCCTGATTGATATCTTATTATTGAAAAGTCCAATTCTTCCCTCCTTCGTTGATCTCCCGACGAACTTATGATGGAAAAAATGTGAGTTAGGGTTTGTTGACATATAGTAGTTGGAGATGTCTATATCTTCTTCACTGATCTCTACATTCTCAAAACTGTATAGATTAGTCCACTGCTTTTCATTATGTCTTTGTATCATAAATTGGTGATCGACTAATGGAACTACCCTCACCATACCATCTTTATCACTCACCGGAGATGAGACATTGATGTCTAAAGGAATACTGGAAATAAGACCTCCAAAACCGACATCGGTAACATAAGTTATCCCTTCCAAATCGACTATATGTGCTAAGTGATTTCTAGGGGGCGTTCTTTTGGGATTACTCAACCAAACTCTACCTAAAACTGGCTTAGAAGAAAAACCTAACGATTTTAATAGCTCAGCATATAAGATATTGAGTTCAAAACAATAACCGCCGCGCTTCTTTAGGACAATCTTATCAAAAAGATGAGGATAGTCTAATGCAATTTTTCTACCTACTACTATATCTAAATTTTCAAATGGAATATTTTCCATATGATGTTCTTGTAGCTTCGTTAATCCCTCCAAACTAGAATGACAATCATCAAGTTTTATTCTGCTTAGGTATTTAGATATTTCACGGTCTTTCATTTTTGTGGTAATTTATTGCTGACGTGATTACTTCAATGCTAAATCAAGCTATATTTTGCCTTTGCCATCTATTGATTTAATAATTAAAATTTAATTGAATCTATCATAATAGAAGCACCAAATTTTATAATGTTGATGGGAAAAACTTAGGATAAGTCACAATAGACTTATTTCTGAGCTTTTCGCTAACAGGAAGTCAATTACCAAGTTCCCGCAGGAGAAAACAAAAAATCAGTAGGAGTATCAATGTCATATAAATACTGATGACCTTTAGTTTCTTTCTTACAAAATGGTTCTAAAAGTTTCAACATGTTTTTATAACCTTCTAATGTTAGAGCACAATAAAAAGTTTTGTCATCATCACTAATTACTCCTTCATCTGTTTCATATAAAAAAAGAATTAAATTACAATTACGTGTTTCAATAAAATCAACTTTCGATAGATCTAGTTTCCGTTTTCTATTTACAATTGAATCTTCAATTAATTCTCTAAATTTAATAGCTTGACTTTTATCAAAATTGTATAATCTCACAACGTGTTCTCCAAATTCATTCACGTTTGCTATATAGTCTAGTTCCATTTAGTAAGTGTTAGGTTACATTATTCTTTCTTCAGTTTGCATTAATAACCGTAAAGGTACAGATACGTTAGCAAGGGAAATTAATTTGTCGAGGTAAAATTGATATTTTTTGGGATCAATTTTGGTCGGTCAACCTAGGAAGTGATGAATAACAGTTTCTCAGCAATCCCAGTGGCGGTATAGGAGCCATCATCTTCGCTGCCTGTTAAACTTGAGCTGTCGACCGTCTCGAACTATTTACTAATCATATTCTGCCTATTGGGCTTGTAAAAACCAAGCACTTTTGTTTATTATTTTTTCTATCAAAAAAAAGAATTAGACTTCGAGAGGAAAAACTATAACGTAAACCCGCCACCTAATTAAGGACATGACCTCCCGTTAAACTATCAAACTCACCATGGGCAAAGGCCCTTTTACACGTATATTACTGTGATTTTGGCGAATTGGTTATCGTCAAGATATTCGCGACAATCAAAGGTTCTCCTTCCAAACTCATAGGGCTCATATTGAGAAGAACAGAAGGCTGTTCTTCTTCTTGACTTATTTAAGGTATATTCTTATTTTCATATCTGTTTTAGTAACCATGCAAAAAAGAAAATTTCAAACTTTTAGATATTCGTTATGAGCGAATTATTATAATTCTCATTAATTTGGTATAATTATTTTTCCTAAAAGTGACGTATCTTGACTAGTCAAACGAATAATATATTTTCCAGTACTCTGAAGTAAAATATTTGAGGAAGTAACCCTCCCACTTTCGAGCTCGCTGTGATAATAAGGGGTAAATTCTGAGTAGCCACCATTGCTCATGGTTTGAACAAAAGCAGAACAATCATCAAAATCAAAAGTGATCAGCGCTTCATCCTCTAGGATATTAATGATCAATATACTATCACATTCGAGGCTATAAGATCTTGCATATATTGGTCTACATCATCATATTGTACTCCATTGATATCCAGTATTTCTCCTGAGTGAATAAAACATGTCTCTTCGGACATTACATTTCCTAAAACTTCTACAGCAATATTAAGCGTGGTATCACAATTGATAGTTGAATTTATAGTTTGTTGATAGTTACCAGCAGTATTATAAATTTCATTATTTATTTCAAGAATTTTCCTTCACATATGGTGTAGGATTCCATTACAACAGCAAGGGTTTCTTCTACGATAATTGAAGCAGTATCAGGACAATTACCTGAGTATCAAATTATATTCTCCGGGTGTAAAAACCAGCAAATTATTAACATTTAGACCATCAGTAAAAAAGATCCTAAATTTTGACTACCCCACCGCAAGCGGATGGAGCATTCGCCAAAATTTTCCCACCCTAAAGGTCGGTATTCGGATCTTTTTTGTGATAAGGCGTTTTTATGCAAAAACATCTTTTTATGACTCCGACGCAAGCATCAGAGAATTTAAGTATTAAACACCTGCAATACTAGAAATGGTAACTTTATCAATGGTCGAGCTTTACAATCTGTGTCTAGTTACATTTTCAAGATTGTTACCCTACTTACAATTAAATGAAATATCCCTATTGATGGGGAGACTTATAAATAATGATTAGACAAGCCATCATAATCAGTAGTCTAGGAGTTATAGGCTAATTGCTCAAATCAGTAGCGGCAGATAATCTGATATAATCAAATCCTGATAATCGAAAGACCGTTATAGAGTAAAGATTAGGAAATATTTTAGTTGCACCCTAGGGCATACAAGGTGGATGCAATAGTAAACTATCAGGTATAGTAAAAGCTTAATGACTTAGTTGACCAAGAAGAGATTCCGCGAGAACTTGCCAAGTCTAATCTATGTTCAAATTATAGATGGATCTATATTCTTCGGGTTTGCTAATCAGTATCATGACTTCTGCTGTCAGCTAAATGATATGATGATCGTCATACCTAAGTATGGAGAATGTTCCCTTTATGGATCAAATTGAAGTTCTCACATTAGAAAGTGTCGTTAACGACTGGCACAATAGAGGGATCCAAGTATGCATAACTGGAGCTATCAAGATATAAAAGAATTACTTACTAATGTAAATATAGTCCCGACTCTGATTTCTCACGAAAACTATTTTGATACATTCATAGCATGTATTGGGGACATTAAAATTAGAGTTAAGAGCAAGGAAAAATTAGATCAATTTGAACATGGATTATTGGATACTCAGGTTTTAAAAAATGGGTTTGTCCACGTACTTCAAGAAGCCAAGTTATAAGAGATAGCGTTTTAGTTAGAATATTTTTAGTTTAGTTTAATTTTAAAGATTCGTCATTAATTTGGTGATTTTTTTTACTTGACATCCATAAAAAAACTAAAAGTTAAATTCATAAAAACCATAATAAAACAGCCTAAACAATAAATCACAATACGCTCATTTACAGCTGATTAATAACCACTATACAGATGCCCAAGATTCCAAATACCGCTAATGATATCCATAAATATTATTAATGTATATTTACCAATACATTAAAAACTATTTAAGTGTCAAACTGGTTAAATACATAAAGAAGGTCATAATAAAATATGATCCATTAATCATCAAAAATAGACATTATGAAAAAGATAATAAATTTTGCCCTAATCGTACTTATAGCAGTTGTATTCACATCTTGCGCAACGGTCAGACAAGGAGAAGTAGGAGTTAAACGAAGTCTTGGTAAATACTCAGACGTAACATATACTGAAGGTTTACGATTTTTTAATCCACTTACTACCAAAATGATAAAAATCTCAACTCGTACCGAAAACCTTGAGATGGCGCTATTTATCCCAAGTAAAGAAGGATTGAATATCCGTTCTGAAGTATCTATACTATATAATATCGAGGCGCAGAAAGCTCCATATATTTTGAGAAACATTGGAACAAACTACGAGGATAATGTAATCCTACCTGTCTTTAGATCAGCAGTTGCAGATGTATCAGCAAGGTTTTACGCCAAAGACATGCACACTGGAGAAAGATCGACCATAGAGAAAGAGATCAAAACACATATGGACAATACGCTTAATGGGAAGGGAATAAATATTGAAGCGGTTTTGCTCAAAAGCATTCAGCTGCCAGCTAGCTTATCAGTAGCAATAGAGGCTAAATTAGAATCAGAGCAGGAAGCACAAAGAATGGAATTTGTATTAGAACAGTCTCGAAGACAAGCTGAACAAAAACGAATAGAGGCACAAGGTATAAGAGATGCTCAAATGATAATTGCTGAAGGCCTCACGCCTGCTATATTAAAATATAAATCTATAGAAGCATTCTTAGAACTGGCCAAGTCACCGAATACTAAAATATTAGTATCAGATGGAGACTTACCGATAATGATAGATGATATGTAGTGACTTACCCATATTAAAAGAAACCAATAGAATTTTATTGAGAAGATACTATCCAGAAAATTTCAACAGGATAGTACTCTTTCTCAATTACAATTCTTCACTTAGATTAACTTCTAAAATTAAAACATATAAGCTTATGAAAAATCTACTAATATTAATACTCGTAGTAATTAGTTCAGCCCTACATGGACAATTGATAAATGGAGGCATAATACTTGAATACCCATTGAGTCAAGATGCTGTACCAGAAACAGGAATAACATACTATACCAATATCTTACAAGAACATCCTCAAAATACAAACGCATTATTAAAGCGGTCAGAGCTCTATAATGCTCTAGGAAGGAAACTAGAAGCTGAAGCTGATATAACATTGGCACAATTGATAAATCCGTACAGCAGTCTATATATATCACAAGACAAAAGAAACAGTTTCTTTTCCAAAAGAAGCTACGGATACGCTACTGATGATGAAGAGACAAATAATCTATTTCCAAAAAATTATCTTCTAGAAGATGAATATAAGCGAGTATTATTCTCAGGACATGTCACTCCAGAATCGAAACTCCTAATGGAATCCACGATCAAGTCTATCAGTGAAGGCAATCATATTGCCGCTAGACAAACATTGGAAACAATTACTGAGCTAGATATGCACAACGCTCTTTATTATGATCTTCAAGGTGTACTTTATATAGAAGAGCAAGAGTTCGAAAAGGCAATAAAAATGTTTACTTATGCTATTGAAATCGATGACCACTTCACCATTGCTTATCACAATAGAGCTTTGGCCTATAAATTCTTAGAAGACTATACTGCATCAGAAAAAGATTTCATAACGGCTCTAACACAAAGAGCTGATATAGCCAAAATAAAATTTAGCAAAGCAAAAATGCTAG
>JBLHWH010000282.1:0-6970 GCA_047628935.1 Halioglobus sp.
GCGTTTTCTCTTTGAGAAAGCCACACTTTTATATGCGTTTTCTCTTTGAGAAAGCCACACTTTTATATGCGTTTTCTCTTTGAGAAAGCCACACTTTTACCATTTCAAAATCCAATTGTTCATAAATCAAAAGCGATACTCCAAAACAGAATTGGTATAACATCATTTATGCCTGCACAGATTATCGATAATTAAATAGAATAGAAAATCCAACTTAGTTTATTCCTCTTTTCTTCTTACCCTTTGCTCGTTTTCTCTTAGGATTTGGATCAAATTCATAAAAAAGAGAATAAGTTAAATAATAAGGAACAACGCTTTTAATATCGCTAGATTCAGCATCTTCTAATAGGTTATTAATGGATTTATAGAATGAAATATTCGCATAGACATTCTGAAAAATATTAATGTGCGCACTTAAGTTATATGCTAAATAATTGGTTCGTAATTTATCTTTATCAATAATTATTCTGCTCTGCGTAGTTAGCTGTACTAAAGTATTATAACTAAAATCAACAACTCTGTTATAATTTATACCTCCCCCGATTCTCAACTTTGAATTAAATGGTACAACCATAAAGCCCGCTCCAATACTTGCTGACGAAAATGAAGATATAAATTGAATGGCCCCTGAAGGCTTATTCTGTTTCTTCCCTCCATTCCCACTGCCAAGATTCATGTACTTCGCATTGAAAGCTAAGCTAAACTTATCATTTATGAAGTAGTTTGTCCCTAAACCAAACAACGAACCTGTTTTATCAAATCCTTGTAGCCAATCACCATCAATCTGACTATATGCAATACCTACTTCTGGTGCAAAAGTGAATCTTTGACTGAATAAAGTAGAGGTAAGGGACAAAAAGATAAAAACAAAACCAAGTTTAGAATTCATACTAACAGATTATGATAATATAACAAATAAAAGATATCGAATTTTCAAACACTTAGCCCCTAGATAAGTAAAAATCTAAACGCATAAGAGCTCTAAATACTATTTAAAAAACAAGGGCTGTTATATTGTATATAACAGCCCTTGCATATTCTATTTACTTCTTAAGTAAAGTGTTTTAATTCGGAATAAAGACTGTTGTCCATTGATCCCCAGCATCAGCGCTTTTCAGTGTTAAACTAATGACACCGTCACCATTAATACCTCCAGAAACTAAATTGATCAATTGGCCAAACTCATCAGTTTGTCCTTCAGCTGAAACGGCTCCACAATCTTCAACAATATCGTATGATAATGCATTTCCTCCTAGAAGCATATATGCTCCAGCACTTGCATCATCAACATTATAAGAAAAATATTCTCCAGCTAATTTAGCAAGTGTGACGATTATAGTATCTGTACTAAAAATAGTATCTACTAGCATACCGTCGATAGTCAAAGAGTCAAAAGTTGCAACGGCCATATAAGTACCTGCAAACTCTGACGGGCATTCATCATCCGTAATATTAATAACGTACTCTTTAAGGAACTCTTTACCACCTCTACCTACGGCTACGTCACCTTCAGCATTTGATGCATTATTAAGTGTGATTATGATACTTCTTGGATCAAAATTCACAAAATCATTATCTAACATTGTAACCTTAATAGAACTACGGTAAGTAACTGTAAAATCACCTCTATCAGACGATATTACAATTTCTCCTCCAGCTGCTGTAGCACCTTCGACTGTATAGTCAGTACCATAAACAGCTGTCCCGCTCAAAGTGTAATTTACAGTAATATCAGATTGCACTTCAGTTGGACTCTCAACAATAGCTTCCGTACTTGTTCCTTCCTCAACATCTTGTTCGTCAATAGTGGCATTGTTGCCATCTGCATCAAATGCAACATATCCAGGTAATTCTTCTAGATCAAAATACTCCTCAGTGTCGTATTCATTACCACAAGATGCAAAAAATGCAACACCCAATAACAAGAATATAAATTTATATAATTTCATTTTTTCGATTTTATTTATTACTAATTTTCGAACCACATCGGTGTGTCCGTAGGTAAGTTTACTGGTGTATTAGAATTCGATGCTACCTCATTAGGTGGATAATTATATCTCTTCAATATAGTAGAAATTATAGCTCCAGGAACTGCATCTAAACTAGGTGTTTTAGTCCTTCTTACTGTATTCCAAGCAACCACAGGTCTTATAAACGACTCAATATAAAGTTGATTGTAAATATCCTCTAATGTTGGAGCAGCTAATCCGTCAACAAATGCAGCTTGCGTATCACCAGGAATTGTCTCTACAGCGTCAGGAATGTTTCCTCCCCACCATGCGACATTTAATGCTACACCATTCTTGTATTGTGCATTTGCAGTAGTCATATCACCACTTTCCATTGCAAGTTCAGCTCTATATAAACTTATTTCCGCTGGCATCATAAGCATATGAGGTAGATCATCCCTAATCACATTATCAGCGATAACGGGATCGCCTGGATTTGCAAACATTCCCATTGCAATTGGAGTTCCAGCATCTGGATTTGCGATTATCATATCAAATCTTGGATCACCCTCTAACAGGTTAAATAAAGTTTCACTGGGTGCATACACAAATTGATCTTCATTAGAAATGCCAAAGAATGCTTCAACGAGTTGATTGTAGCCATTCTGACCACCCGGTGAAGCAGAATAAAGGACTAAAGCAGCTTGATCATTACTTTCCATTAATGGTTGAGCTAGCGTTCCAGCTATTTGACTACTTACATCAACTTTATTTTTGAGTACCATCAATACTCTTAGTTTAAGTGAGTTAGCATAAACTCTCCAATTTACCATATCTCCACCGTAGATGATATCACCTACAGTTACATCAAAAACACCATCCGCAGGAATAGCGTCTATCAAAGCCATAGCCTCATCAAGAATATCTACTGCACCTCTAAGTACATCTTCTTGTTTATCAAATAATGGCTTCGGAAAGTCAATAGCATTCAATGCTTCAGTGAAAGGAACATCCTCCCATATTGAAGTAAGTTCAAAAAATACATTCGCTTTTAGAATTTTTGCGATTGCATTTATATTATTACTAGAAGGTCCAGCTTCAGCTGCATCATTTTCAACTAGTAGTAAATTCCCAAGAACTTGTGTATACATCATTGACCAAGTATTCCCTGTAAGGAATATTGAAGTACTCCCTTGTCTAGGGCTATTAAAACATGCAGTAAAATGTTGAGGTACATCCATAGTTCTAGTACCTAATTCTGTAACATGTCTGTTAGAGTATTGAGCAAGAACAAATGGTAAAACAACATTTGGATCAGCTGTTGTAGCAGCTAATGGATTTGTATTTATATCTAAAGAATCATCACATGAAGTAGATACAAAACTTAGTATCAGAACAAGTGATAGATATTTTAATATTTTCATTTTTAAAAATTTAAATTATTAATTAATCTTGACTATTAGAAAGTTGCTTTCAAATTAACACCAATACTTCTAGTCGAAGGTACAGAAGATCTTTCTACTCCAAAACCATCAGCTCCAGCACCAAACAAGTTGTTTTCTGGGTCTACATGTGGCACTTTCGCCCAAATTAAAGCTACGTTTCTACCTTCAATACCTACTGATAAACCTCTCACGAAAGAACCTTTAAACAGCCTCTTTGGCAATGTATAGCTTAATGCTACTTCTCTTAACTTCACAAATGATGCATCAAAAATGGAAGCTTCTGAGATACTATTATCATCTAGTGATTGCCAGAAAGCTGCAGCACTTGCTAGTGGCACATCATTGTCTCTTACCGTTCCATCACCATTATCAATCACACCTTCAGTATCAATAAATGTCCCTTCTCTATTTTGAAGCGTTTCTTCTACTAATCCTGCATTTTGTAAATTTTCTACGGTTGCTGATTTCATAACCCCTCCTGATCTCCAATCTACTGTAAACGATAGATTTACTGGTCCTATGTCCAATGAATTAACAAAACCCATAGTAAAGTCTGGTAATACAGAACCCATTGCCTGAGCTTCCCCAGCTAATCTTGTACCCGTATTAGGGTTAATCAATGGTCTATTTGTAGCACTATCTCTTAAGAAAGGAATTGCAAAAAGTTCGAATCCAGAACCTTCTTGCGCTACTACCTGAACACTTCCAAATGCACTTGCTTGAAGTACTCTATCTACGTCTTCAGCCAATTCAACAACTTCTGTTCTCACAGCGGTAAAGTTAATACCTGTGTTCCATGTGAAATTCTTAGTTTGAACAGGTACAGCATCAAGTGAAACTTCAATACCTCTGTTATCAACTCTACCAACATTCTTCAAGAAGAATCCAAAACCAGTCGTTTGTGGTATTGGCAATGCTAATATTTGATCATTGTTTTGTGTATTAAATACAGATACATCAAGACCTAATCTGTAATCGAAGAAATCTAATTCAGCACCTAATTCAATACTTGTTTGATCTTCAGGGAGCAAATTTTCAGGAGCTAAAGTATTCTGCTTAGAAAATGCAAGTGCACCGTTAAACGGGAAATTTACATTAAGTCCATATTGGCCTGTTGCAGTAGTAATTGGATTAAATACTTGATCCAATTGATAAGGATCAGTATCATTACCAACGTTTGCCCAACTAGCTCTGAACTTTGCATAATTTAATATATCACTCTTAATATTAAGTGCGTCAGTTAAAACAACCGCTAAACTTACAGAAGGATAGAAATAAGAGTTATTCTCTTTTGGTAAAGTAGAGCTCCAGTCATTTCTTCCAGTTACAGTAAGCGTCGCCCAATTATCATAAGTAATATCAGCAGATGCATAAGCACCAAAAAGTACTCTTTCAGAGAAAAATCTAGAAGGTACCGTTTGTTCTGTATTTCCTGGTGCAAATAACTCTGGAATAGATAAGTTACTTCCGAAGTATCCTTCATCAGATCTTGCTCTCTTATTCCAGTTATATCCAGCTATTACATTTAAACCAAATTTTTCAGTCAAATCTGGCTTTGCATAATTAGCAATCAAATCTATATTCTGCTGAACACTATTAATATTATCTATTCTATAATCACCTGGTAATCTTTGGATAGTCCCTTTTCTATTAGAAAAGAATCTATTGTCTTGATCAAAATCATATCCATACCTGCCACTAAATGTTAAATCATCAGTCACTTTATATTGTGTTCCTAAGTTTGCAATCATTCTAGTATCTTCCCTGTCATTTCTGTTTTCGTTCCTTATCCATAAGTAATTGTTACTTATAGGTCCAGCTTGGTTTATCTGGTTACCCGCATCATCAATCCAAGGATCAAAAAGTGAAGGATCCATAGTACTAGAAAAAGCACCTAGTCCAATAATGTTGGGATCATTAGCACCTGTTGCTCCAGTTCCTATTGAATTTGTTTTTGCAAACGTCAATCCAAATGTAGTCCTCAACTTACTTGTGTGATTTAATCCAACATTAAGACTTGCATTATATCTATCAAGTTCAGCCCCCGGAAGAACTCCAATTTGATTCAATGCTCCAAGACTGAGTCTATAATTCATCTTTTCAGAACCATCAGAGATTGAAAGATTATTTATTACTGTACGTCCAGTTCTAAAAAAGTCTTTTATTCCATTATCATCATAACCTTGTAAAACTCCTGGTTCTCCAGAAATAGGAAGTGAATTTACTGATTGTCCCAATAACTCAGGTCCCCAGTCAAAACCAATTGATGAAGAATCATACTTAGCAAAATCACCCATACCATATTGTTGTTGGTATCTTGGAGTAATAAATAAGTCATCAGTTCTATAAGAAGTATTTAATTCTACTTTCACAGAACCATCTTTATTTCCTTTACCAGATTTTGTAGTTACGATGACCGCTCCCGCAGCCGCTCTAGAACCATATAATGCAGTCGCAGCAGCACCTTTTAGAATACTCATTGTTGCTACATCATCAGAGTTTATAATAGATGCACCATTACCAAAATCTCTGTTTCCAGATATTCTTGTACCATTTGATACATATTGCTCATTATTGATAGGTACTCCATCCACAACCCACAAAGGGTTATTGTTTCCACTCAAAGAAGTAGCCCCTCTAATAAGAATCTTCGACGATCCACCAAGGTTACCATCTGTATTACCAATAGTAACACCTGTAACTTTACCTTGTAATGCATTTACAACATTAGCTGATCTAGCTTTATTAAGTTCTTCAGCATCAATTTGATCTACACTGTAGCCAAGCGTTCTTGACTGTTTTTCGATTCCTAATGCTGTTACAACAATTTCGTCAAGGATTTTCCCTTCTAACATTGTAATAAGTACATTAGACAAATTGGCAATATCAACTTCTTGAGTTTGATAACCGGTATAGCTGACAACCAACATTGCCGCCCCTTCTGGAACTTCTAATGAAAAGCTTCCGTCAATATCAGTAATGGTTCCTATTGCAGAGCCCTTTGCGATTACGTTCGCACCAATTAAAGTTTCCCCCGAAGAGTCACTAATTACACCTGTAACAGTTCTTTGTGCAAGCATAGTAGCTATCCCAAAAAACATCATAGATGCTAGTAGAAAAAGTTTCTTCATGTTTCTGTTTTTTATTATTTTAATTGTTAAAATGTAATAAATAGTTCTTAATATAGACTTAACTTAATTAACTGTTAATTCGCTGCCCACAGATTATGAGACTGTTAAAATAAAAATCCGGATGTGCCCATCAAGACAATTTATACATTTAACCTAGTTCTTCATAAACAATTTCGAATTCAACAAATCAGAGTATCTTCGCCCCATGAAATTTCATCAATACAACATAGTCGACGAACTTAAAACGTCCCTAGAAATAGAAGGCTATAAAAAGCCTACTGACATCCAATACAGAGCTATACCACATATACTTGCTGGTGAAGACATGCTAGCAATTGCTCAAACAGGAACTGGTAAAACCGCTGCATTTGCTATTCCTATCCTGCATAAGATTCATATGATGAATTTCAAGAGTAGACCTGATGGTATAAAATGTATCGTAATG
>JBLHWH010000283.1:0-6881 GCA_047628935.1 Halioglobus sp.
GTGCCAACATACGCAGTATCGTTAAGCACAAATGATATTGCATGACTTCTTCCATCAAAATCAGCAGGAAAATCATTCAATTGCGTCCAAGAGTCAGTAATTGGATCGTATTTCCAAAGATCTTTATTATAGGTACCGCCACCACCAGTACCAACATAAGCTTCTCCATTTACTACAAATGATATTACTCCCACTCTCTCACCAAATCCATTTGGAAAATCATTTAATTGTGTCCATGTATCTGTATTTGGTTCATATTTCCAAAGGTCCTTTTTAAGACTATTTCCACCAAAACCGGTACCGACAAAAACGACTCCATTAAGCGTAAATGTCATAGCTCCGTAACGTTCTACAAAATCAGAGGGAAAATCACCAATTCTAGTCCAACTGTCATCTACTGGAGGCTTTGTTGTCTCAAGATAATCAAGGGCACAATCCATCAACCACTTGGAACCGTTGTATTGGTGAATGCAGTTGTCATCTAGGCTATAAACTTGCAAACCTACCGCGGGGTTGGCAATGGTAATAATCTGTGCATTGGTCATCCTCGGAATAAGCAATCCCTTCTCAGTACTCTGAATGTCCAATATTGCACTGGAATCAGGTGTAAGGGTACCGATACCTACATTGCCAGTTTGTGCATTAATCTCAAAAATCAAACAAGTGAAGATTAACGTCAGAATGATGGATATCTTTTTCATGTTGTTATAAGTTTAGTCTTTTGAAGTAAACTAATTTTAGCGTTCACTCAATTCTTAATATTTGTTTACAACAACAATGTAGAGGATGGCAAGGAGGGTTAATAGCAATGTTTAGTTAACGGTAGCACTGCTTATTAAACGGTTGAGTAAACGGTAGATTACCGTTTACTCAATGCTGGAAAACTGAGTGATACTATATGAATACAGATTGGTCCTTGTAAGTTACCTTAAAAATTATTTCATAACAGCAAGGTAGGGGTTGTATGGGTTTTACACATTTTAAAAAGTATACACATCGGACATTACTCTGCTGTTCTCTTCGTAAAAACAGAACTTTTTGCCATCTGAAGAAAAGTATATTGCATAGAGGACATTATCATTGGAATCATAGAGTGTTGCCGCTCCAACATTCGAGAATGGAATGCTGTGATTTTCCGGTGGACATCCCGCTCCAAATAAATTCACAATGATAGACACATCAAAATCACCAGTGGAGTTGAGATCCTTTACGATATAGTTGGTTAATGAATTTCCAGGTTGATCAATTAAGATATATTGCTCAACCTGTACATCAATATCATCTAGACAACCTATATAATTTGTCCTTAGACAAGCACCCATATTGTCTAAAGGGTAGGTGCCATCCTTTCCCCAATTGGATTTCACACTCTGCTTTCCTCTATAGTCATCAAAATAGAAGCCTTCATTATCCCAATTGGAAGCAGCTGTTGGATTACCATATATATTACAGTTCATATAGCTATCTCCATCGTTGTAAATGATAAATAGGTTTGCAGGATTTGTCGCCCATTGTAATATCATTCCAGTCTCGATACTTTCTACATCTATATTTCTAAATGGTCCATCTGGATCTTTTAGATTCCATTCTTTCTGTACTTTATCCGCTTCAAACCATGCATATTTTGTTCCATCCATACTGATCAGGATTTGTGATTCGAAGGTTAGGTTAATTATTCCAGAAATACCTTCTCCACTAAATACAGTTGCAAAATCTTGAAACTGAAGTGGCAGAACATCTTGATCAGACTCCTTGGAGCAGCAAATAAATAGTATCGAGAATATTAAAAGGATAACAACATTTGAAAGCGTTTTCATATGTATTGAAAATTTTTAGGTTATTGAATTATTATAAATTCAAACATCCTACATTTCCCTTAATCTCGATAATTACTGAGGTAGACAAAGGGTAGACAGCTTACATTAAAAATGAAAAGGCTATATTTTTAGGAGTATGGAGATCCGTTTTAATGCTTAAATACATTGTTCCCATTTGTTCTATGCTAGTTTAAATAAAATTGGAATGAATACGCTTCAAGTTTTATTCTTGCCAAGCAAAATGATATGAAGATAAATTGCCAATAGCGGTCGACGAACTGAAGAATAACATTATGGTAAACTAGATATATCGCAGAAGTAATAAGTTTGTTTGGAGTGAGGTTTATATTTTATCAGTATTCCGAAGTGATCTAATCTTTCTAAACGATGTGATGACTATCCAGTATAATATCCGCAACGATACGAGGAAAAACATACGAGAATATGCGTAGATATAAGATGTTGTCCGGTTTGCATATAATCAAAAGTAGTAATATCAATATGAGCCCAGCAGTAATCTTTACTACTCTCATAAAACTTACATTCATAAATCATCAATTTGATAAAATAAGAGAAAAATCTGCAATTCCCTACATCTCACTAACCCGCAACATCGTATCCTCCACATGATGCACTAGCTCAGTGTACCGAGGGTCACGTTTAATCTCCCTTGTCCTCTGAAGTGGTAAGTCAATATCAATATGCTCGACAATCTTAGAAGGTTGAGCTTTGAGGATATAAATGTCATCCGCTAGGTAAACAGCTTCGGCTATATCGTGTGTCACGAATACTACTGTACTTTGGAATTTTTCCCACAGACCGATCAATAAATCTTGCATCTGTAATCTAGTCCGGATATCTAATGCTCCAAAGGGTTCATCCATGAGCAGTATTTCTGAATTGGCTAAGAGACTTCTTGCTATGGCTACTCTTTGCAATTGACCACCGGATAAATTAGGATATTGGGCATATTTATTTTGGTGACCATCGAGACCTACAAGCTTGATCATCTCCATGGCTTGTTCGTCTCTGTCTTTCTTTGATATACCTTTGAATTCTAGCGCTAATCCAACATTCTCTAACACGGTCATCCAAGGTAGAGAAGAATACTGTTGAAAGACCATACTGACTCTATTTTTGTCAGAAACGGGTAGACCTTTTACCAGCACTTCACCTTTTGTAGGTTCTTGTAGACCCGCTATATATCTTAAGAGTGTAGATTTACCACTTCCTGACATCCCTAATATCACTACAAACTGCCCTTGATTTGGTTTGTCTTCTATAATAAAGTCTAGATCTTGCATGATCCAGTTTTTACCCCCATCATAACTCTGTGATATACCACATAGCTCTATGATGTTTTCATATTGTGTATCCTTATGTTCGAACCGTGCCATGTATTGGTTTCTTTTTAAATGTTAATCTCCTTTCGGATTGTTGGAATCGGTTTAATGTTCGTAGTAAAAACATATAGAATCATTACTCAAGGGCAGGCTGTGCCACGATCTTTTTACGTGTAAGCCCGTAGACCTTATAGCCTATGATTGATAAAAATATAAAATGGATCACCCATGCTGTACCACCAAATAAATAGGTAAGAATATTGTAACCTCCTAAGACTCCAAAAAATTCATCCATTGCTACTACAACGTATAAAAACAACATCACCCAAGTAAACGCTAACCATATGTAATCTATAATAACTGACAAAGCACTTTCTTCTGCATCTTGACTGTTGTGATCATATTTCCCTTTTGTCTGATACTTATGAGGGAATAATTTTCTATCCATATAGGCGAATATTTTATCCTGGAACACTCCGATTAATATGATCAAAACAAGTAAAGCAAAAACCTTATCGATCCGCCCTCTTCTTTTTGCGCCTTTGAGTAGGATATCTCCAAGTCCACCTGCGCTACTATACGATTCAATAAATACGATGTATGTCCATGAGATAGCAGTCATGATTCTAATATCATCCCATATCCTAGACATTACAGAAGGGATATAAACAGTTCGGACTGTCTGCCAGTTGGTCGCCCCTAAGGTGTAAACAGTCTTGAGATATACAGACTGTACTTCGTCTATTCTTTGGATTACTACAGGTAACAAAAAGATAAAAATACCAAATGCCATAAAGGCAGACTTCATGGTTATCCCAATACCTATCCATATTACAAATAGTCCTACTGTGGGTGTAATTGGGACAAAACGAATAGCTTCCACGTATCTCTGAAATAATCCTCTAAGTAATGGGACTAATGCTATTGCAAATCCCAGAGGGAGTGTAATTAACATGGCTAAAATATAGCCCGCCAAATTTAGTCCAATACTCTTTGCCGTATTTACGACTAAGTCGTTGTCAGAAAGCAATTCTGAATAGGAGCTTACTACTTTGAATGGATGAGGTAATATCTGTTTCACTACGATAGGATCTTCTCCAGCAGTAAGTAATATCCACAAACCCAAGAAAATAGAAACACCTACAACCCCAAGCAAATTATTCTGAGATTTAGTCAGTGAACCACGCAGACGAAACATCCAATCTGTATTAGCCATGTTTTATTTGTGTCTGGTTATTTTAGTTTATGATTATTAGACTTTCGCAATAAGGGATTCCCAAGCCGGTAAAGATTGGTAAGCCCATGTACTAATAGATTCCCAAGTTTATAGATGAGCTTACCAATCCTATGGGCTTGGGAATCGCGGGCTTGGGAATCTCAAGGCCAACTCTGTAAATCTAGTCCGCAATCAATTGGAAATCTGTTCTCCTGTTTTTAGCTTTACAAGCATCATTTTGATTTGACTCACATCCAGCTACTGGATTATCAGGACCATTTCCTACGATTATAAATCTATTGGCATCCATACCGTATTGAGCTCTCAGATAGTTAGCAACTGATTGAGCTCTTTTCTTAGATAAATCTACATTCATAGCTTTAGCACCAACATTATCTGTATTCCCTTCTATTCTTATCTTGGCATTACCGAAAACCTTTGCTGTTTCAGCAAATTGTAGATCGATAATTGTCTTCGCATTTGCATCCAATTGGTATTGCCCAGAAGCGAAAGAAATACTCACCGGCTTGCTAGATATAGCTGGAGCCGAAGCATCAGTTGATGATTTTTTGAATACTTTAGCTTTTTCTGCTGCATAATTAGATCCAGTCAATTTTTCGTTAGCCGCTTGAATTGCCCCAGTTGACACAACTGATCTCCAAGGTGGTGCAATATTATCTGCATGACCGGTCTCTACGAACTTTCTAGCCATCTTAGTATAAAGATCTTCTCCTTTTTGTCCTTTGTAGCTTCTATTAAGTCCGAAGAAGTTCATATTATCTCCATGACTAGTCCATTTCACTACGCTCATCATACCTAAGGCATCATCAGTAGATACGGCGTTTAACTCACCAAGATATTTGGCCGCTTTCATTTGATTTGATTCAGAATTCAATTCTGCCACACCTTTCATCCACCCTTCATAGAATTGATTGACCATTTGCTTATTATTATCAATGAAAGATTGCTTAGCAAATAAAATATCTGCAATGATATGAGATTGCTCATTTGTAGTCAATAAGATCTTAGATCCTGGCACTGCTTGTGTAGCCAAAATATCATCAGGACTCCAAACTACTGCTGCATCTACATCATTGCCTTTAAATAATTCAGCTGCCGCAAGATTATCTGATGTTTCTATTACTTTCACATCACTATATTTCAATCCAGCTGCTTCTAGTGAAGAAATCAATAATGTCTGTGCTGGAGAAGGAACAGCTATTGCTATTCTTTTACCTTTCAGATCATTTACAGTTTTGATTCCTCTTTTTACTATAATGGCATCACCACCTCTACTCCAATCCACTTGCATGAAGGCCTTTGGGCCAAGTGCATTGATATCTGCAGGGGCCGTATACAATGGAAATGCATCCGCGGTTTGTACTAATACATCGTACTCTCCCGCTATCCATGCATCCATAGCACCCAGTAAATCATTATTCAGTTTAAAATCTACTTTGAATCCATAATCTGTATAGAATCTAGATCTAGCATTTGCCAATGCGCCTTCATTAAAATATAGACCTGGAGCATAACCGCCCCATGATACGAGCTGTACCCTTAGTACTTTGTCCCCATTTTCATCTCTAGAGCCAACTGTTTCCGCTTTTGTGCTTCCAGATTTTGAAGTTGAAGAATCAGTGTTATTGCTATTCTTAGCTTGCGCTTCTTGTTCCGTTTTTGCTTCTTCTACAGTCTCTTTAAGGCCTTGCCCTACTGAAGTATTATCTAATGCCCATTCACCACCAAAAAACACTAAGAGTAAAATTAATAGTGTAATCAATAATTTTGAGAATGAAGTTAATCTTGCTGGTGCCATAATATATGTGTTTTGCTTGTTTGTATTATTTATTTTTAAAAAATGGTTTTGGGTGAGACCGTTTCTTTTTATTCTTAAATTGAGTTTCGGGTGAGACCGTTTTCCCGCAAATCTCTCAGACCGTTTTCCCGCAAATCTCTCAGACCGTTTTCCCGCAAATCTCTCAGACCGTTTTCCCGCAAATATGCTATTTGCTATAAAAGCCGATCTGTATTTTCTATAAAAGCCGATCTTTTTTTGCTTTCAATTTTACATTTCGGGTGAGACCGTTTTTCCGCAAATATGCTATTTGCTACTAAAGCCGATCTGTATTTTCTATAAAAGCCGGTCTTTATTTTCTATAAAAGCCGATCTGTATTTTCTACAAAAGCCGGTCTTTTTTTGCTTTCAATTTTACCCTTCGGCTTAGACCGTTTTCCCGCAAATATGCTATTGGCTACAAAAGCCGGTCTGTATTTTCTATAAAAGCCGATCTGTATTTTCTATAAAAGCCGGTCTTTTTTTGCTACAAAGGTCAGTCTTTTTTTGATCCTTTCGAAAATATTTTCGGGTGAGATCTTTTTCCCGCAAATCTCTCAGACCGTTTTCCCGCAAATCTCTCAGACCGTTTTCCCGCAAATATGCTATTGGCTACAAAAGCCGGTCTGTATTTTCTATAAAAGCCGATCTGTATTTTCTACAAAAGC
>JBLHWH010000284.1:0-6846 GCA_047628935.1 Halioglobus sp.
TTTGTCGAAACAAAATTAATAAAACAGCTTTACTTTTTGTCGCTTTTTGTTTCCCTAGCTCCCATTGTCCTAGGACAATGGGAGCTAGGGAAACAAAAATTAACTAACAACGTGGTGAAACTTTACATCTATAAATTCATCCGTAAATTCAAGCTTATCGAAGTAGATGTTTTCAAGTTCCATTAATCTACTCCTTTCCAATTTCACATTGGTCACGCTGAAGTATTCAGTTAGCATTTTTACAAAATAGCCATCTGATGATTCAGGAGTAATTTCAATTAATTCTTTTATCCCATAATTTTCAATAAATTTATCACCTTGATATACAATTTGTTCTAATGGAAACCAACCTTCAATCGATCCAATACCTAAAAATTCAGAAATTGATTCACTAAGAATTATGTTAAAATCTCTTGTTTCATTTCCAAAATTTGCTGGAATAGTCATTACTACAGGGTTGATTTTGTCATCAATTTCTAATACACTATAGTGAACACCATCTCCTCCAGTTCTTCCAATCATTTTAGTATTTACTGGTGTACACCAATATTTATCTTCGTCAATAAAGGTAGGCATGAGACCAGCCCAATCAAAATTCAAATTTGAATAATCGGATTTTATTTTCTCCGAACATTTAAATAAACCTAACCTATATTGTTCTATCGATGGATTCATTACTTTGGTTTACTTTGGTGATATAGAACGGCCAAGGATAAACTGAGTCTAGCCTGATAAGGCTATATTCTGTTTTATCCAATGTTATCCTCGGTTTTTTTCGTCAACATCAAAATTTACACTCTTAATTCGACAAGTTCAATCGTCTATTAATTCCTATTTGCAATTACCACTTTTCTTGTGCCAATCATCTTCCCATCTCTTACCACAACTAAATAATACAACCCTGAACTAAGCTCAGCAACAGACACCTCATCAGGTGACTCAAAAGACTGCATTGTACGAACCATCCGTCCCATCTCATCAATTATCATAAAGCTACAATCATGTAGACCCTCAGGAATACTCACACTAAATCTATCACTAACAGGATTAGGATATACAGTTATATCATCAGAAATATCAACATTCTCTGTATCTGTCACAAACTGCACTATCCCACAATCATCGGGAGTTAGACAGCCATCCGCACCTACTTTGAACACGATAGAGTGGGTAATATTATCAAATTTCATATCTCCTACACCATAAAGATCACCATTGGGTAATTCTACTACATCCCTTAGTGTGCCAAATCTAGACTCACTATCCAACGGGTCAAGCTCATAAAAAACACGCTGCCATTTAATGTCACCTGCTGGACTCATCCTAATCATCCAAGGACACTGATGGATAGGTGGATTAAATGATAAATCTTGAAATCCTCCTAGACCCAATATATCCCCGTTTGCTAGAGTTTTTAATCGACTAAACCCACGAACATTAGATGCTATGTGTTCTGGTTCGTAGATCTTAGTTTCATTTTTGTTTTGATCTACAGACCTCAATGTATGTCTAGGTGAGGTAACTGGTTGAGTGTAAGTATTAAAAATAATATTTTGTTCTGAATCTACTCCTTTTACTCCGTTCAAATGATTGATAGACTTTTCTGTCTCATATGTCCATATTTTATCATATTCAGAGTTATATTTTACTATTTCGATCCAACCATCAGTATCATTAGGTGGTTTTATTTTGTTAAATGTAACAATATTTCCTTCACTATCTATATAGCTATCTGACGGTGTGGCTTCCCGGGCTGAAGCTATTGTAATCAATGTATCTAACTCACCATTAGGATATGCTACATACATCAATGAATTATCTGATTCTTCATTAGTAGCTGTACCCAAAATATGAAACTTACCATTTATCTTTTGGGCGGAAAGTTGAAATGCATTAAAGTATTCTTCATTGGGTGGATATATCTCAATGGTTTCCCCTAGTTTATTTCCTTCTAAGTCGAAGTGTGCCATGCGAGGATGATCGTTGAGTTCATCATTATTACCAATAATCGTAATTGTGTCATTTGAAATAATCATTGTTCTCGATGCTGGGTCAATATCCTGAATTATTACCCTGTTTAGGGTATCTCCTTTTTCACTAAATTCTACCAAAGAACAACATTCATATGCTCCACAAAAATGAGCAACAAATGAAAAATATCTTCCTTTTTCATAAAAGATGGTTTTGGGCCTATTGACTTCTAAATCAAATCGAATGCTTCTAAAAAAATTATCTTGCCCTATTATTGAACTTGAAAACAAACTGATAGTGAATATTATAATTATGTATTTCATACCAAGGAGTTAATATAAAAGGCAGAGTAGTTTTGTACTACTCTGCCACAAATAATATTTAAAGTTTAACTAACTTCTGTGTGCTAACTAACTTGTTGTTTTCAAAGAGCTGCACGATATATACTCCTTTATTTCCATTGATGTCTATACGACTATTGACATCAGAAATAATCGTATTTTCTAATACTCGCCCATCTAAAGATGAAATCTTAATAGTATATTCCAAATCAGTTGAAAATTCATCAATACTTATGTTAAAGTAATCATCATTTATCGGATTAGGAAATACACTTAGCCTAGATACAGGATTCTTAACTACTGCTCTAGTCGAACTCTTCCCATTAAGATGTTCGAAGTCGATGTCAATTCGCTCTCCAGTAAGTTTATAATAGATAGATCTTATATAGCCAGAATATGGATTCTTATCTGTACTAACTGATAATAAATAGTTACGATCAGAATTATCTAATTTGTAGTCACTACGATCTAATAGATAATCTAGATAAATATTTTGTGCATTTACAAAAGCTTGCTCTCCTTCTCCATCTGTATTTAAAGAATTTAAATATGTTCTAGCCTTATCAATCTCGTGAGCATTCATCATTAATGCATATGCCATAATTCGCAATCTAAATGAAGGAAGTGCCGATAAGTGATTTATTGCATCTTCTGTACGTCCATCATCCAATAATAATTTCACAAATGATTTTTGAACACTAGTGATACATCTTCTATATTTCGCTATCAACCATCTTTTTACCCATTCGTTAACAGTATCATCTCCATCTAACCGATCTATTTCAGCGATCAAGGCATTTACCATATCTATACATCCCGCAGGATTAGGTCCACACTTACAATCTCTATATGATCTTGGCAATGTACCAGTATAGTTACCAAAAGTTCCACAACCAGATCCCTCAGCTTCGCTCTCCGCTTCTTGTCTTGTGAAATTCCCATCTCCAGGGTACTTGCATTCATGCGGCACAAATGTATATCCATCTTTTGTCCAATAATCAAAATGCTCTGATCCACTTGATGTTCCTATTCGGGCTTCAAAGCAATTGCCCGCTGATACAAATTCGAATGGATCACCTTGAGCCTCATGGATAGATGCACTATTGTTCACTTCTATATCATATATCTGAGTACTTTCGAAACAATTGGTCAAATACTCTATATCATTGACGCCGTTGACACTGCTGCCATATTCATTGCCGAAGAAAGCATTGTCAACCACCATGTTAAACTGATTGTCTCCTGATTCCCATGCTTTGATTCCTTCTCCATCATAAAAATCATTATTTCTTGCAAAGAACTGTGCATCTCCAAAAATTCTCATACCAAACCCAAAGGTGGAGTTCTTGTCAAATACTATTGGTTCTGCGTTTCCTTGTGATTCCATAAAAAGAACAGATCCATCTCCATAGTTGTTAACAAAATTGTTACTTATGATGTTCGCACCTTGGAAATTAGGATATTCTGCAAACATCTCGATTCCATAATGAAATGTATTCCCTGTAAAATCAAATGATGATTGATGAGATTCAACATCAGGGTAATTGTCGGTAAATACCGTTCCATTTACCTCTAATCCGTTATTATTGTTCATATAAATACCAACATCACAATTAGAAATAAAGGAATTACTTATAACACTTTGTTCTTCAGCATATGGACTATTGAAAGGAATTCCCTTTCCCGTCAAACTTGCAAAGTAAATTCCAATTTCGCAATTGTCTATTTTGGATCCACTATCCATTCTTACTATTCCTCCTCCACGTTCAACTGTATAATTAAAAAATGCAAAATTGTTTCTTGTATCGATACCTGTTACTGCATTTTCAATAGTTCCTCCATTCCTCATCTCTATAATACCTGGAAGAAGCGATAATTGAAACGTCTCTGAAGGTCCTTCTAGATGTACGCCTTGCCATTTATTACCATCAGGGCAATTAGTAAGTAGACCACCGCCATCAACTATTAGTTTACCTCCTGGTTTGACAATAATTTTAGAATTTTCAGAAAATTTCACTTCTTGGTCTATTACTAAGGTAGCATTATAGTTTACTGTTACAATACCATTAACTGCAGAATATGCTAGAGTCTCATTAGATTCAATATTAATATTTTCTATATAACATTTACAATTCACATCAGCAAATTCATTAATTATACATGATTGAAGGTGGGGGCTAAGGTTTATTGAAGTTAGCATTCTAAAACCTTGTAAGCATGAGAAATAATTTACACACTCAGGACCAGCATATGACATGATGTTTTCATTATCAGGTAAATAGCTTTCTCCATTTGCATCTTGATCGCTTCCTAGCCAGTTACAGTTTTGGTCTACATTAAGGCATATGCAAGGGTCAGCTGGAATATCTTCTACCATATCTCCACAGGTTGCAGCGTTTGAACCATTTACTAATTCTGGGCACGTTACCCCTGACAACGGCTGTGTTCCTTGATGAGTATGATACAAATTTAATACATGTCCCATCTCATGAGAAACCACATTAGTAAGAGCTGTACCACCTTGCCCTGTCCAATCTCCGAAGATATAGAACTCTGTAGAAAACCCTATACCATTTGCTCTTCCTCCTGCTGAACCATTCAAGCCATTTGCGTCAGGCGGAAATAAATACATATCGATGCCATTTTGATGGTTGTTATTATTATAAATACCGACTGTTGGCACACTATTGTATAATGTAGAATTATTGATACCAATATTATCCTCAACTTTTTCAAAGAAGATACCATGAGGATTAAAATCTTCTTGTAATATGTCCATAACTTGATTTACTTGCTCATTAGAGTAGCCACCTGTACTATTATTCCTTCGTACAATATGGGCATAAACTTTAAGCGTGACGGAGTTAGCATTTGTCCTACTTTCATCTTTGAATTTTAATAATTCCCCATTCAGTTCAAAATTTGAGTTTTGAGCTGATGTTGTACAAAATTCTTGTGCAACGCCATTTTGGATAATAAAAATCGTAAATAACAAAATTAATATTTGTTTCATTTGTAATTAATTATAAAAGTTTATCACGCTCAACATCTTTAAGGAGGAACTCACGCTAAAATTTGAATGAGTTAAAATCAAAAAGGGTATTTCATTCTTAGATGTTGCCTCCCGCTATTCACGATTTGATTATTTCTGATTTTAGTACTTGGTTTGTGCAATGTATTGATCTACTTCTATGACCATCTTGAAGCATACTAGTCATCTTAGCGCGTTAGCTGTCCAGCTTTCGGTTGTACTTTTAGTTCAGTTTTTATCGGCAAGATCTACTTTTAGACCTTTAATCGAGGATAACGGTTATGATAAGAGTAGTAGTGACGAAGGAGCTATTACTTCTTATCTAGTGTTACTCGCTGGTTCTTCGTCTAAGAAATTATAGATTAGTTCATAATATTGATCTTGGGCACTATTTATAATATTATGCCCTGCTCCTTTTATTATTCTCAAATCCGAGTTAATAAATATATTTAAATATTCTTTTGTGAATCCCCATTTTTGATTGTCACATTGACCTCTAAGGATTAATATGGGCATTTTTACTGACTTTAACTCATCTCTTTTGTTCTTGACATTTTGTATGCTATTAAAAGTCATAATGTGGCTATAGTATCCTCCGCCTCCTTCTATTACTCTATTCTTGTTCAAAACGCAATCAGTCGATTTACTTAATTCTTGATTAAGGTGTGTAAAGAAATCATCTGCTTCTTGATCTGAAGCTAATTTTGATTTGAAGAAATATGCCCATTTTGACATGAATCTACTTCGCCAATTGTTCGCTTTCTCATTTCCTTGTTTGTTTGAAAACTCAGGTTCTATTATTAATAAGCTATCAGGTGGTACTTCATTAGCTACATTGTAGTCTATAGGTAAAATCGGACCTGGCCCAGATATGATTATTTTTTCAATTGTCTCTGGATCATTTTGTAAATAATTAAT
This sequence comes from Halioglobus sp., assembly GCA_047628935.1. GTDB lineage: Bacteria > Bacteroidota > Bacteroidia > Chitinophagales > Saprospiraceae > CAJXUU01. Next base: position 6,262 of record JBLHWH010000284.1, read on the forward strand.
CGCCAAACATGATCCCCATGAATGGCCTAATAAAATAACTTTTTCAGATCCAATTTCAAATATAATTTCCTTCAAGTCTTTTCTATGCCTATCGACTGAATATTCTTTAATGTCTATTAATCTCTCTGAGTGTCCACTGCCAATTTGGTCATAAAAGTATAAATCATGTCCTAAATGGGTTAGTGATCTTAAGGACTCAATTATTTGATTTGTAATTTTTCCTCCTGGACCTCCATGCAAGTAAATTATTGGATTTCTCTTTATTTGTTGATTACTTTCTATTCTAGTATATCCAATTTTAGAACCTGTTTTTAAATTCCAATATTCAGTTCCCTTTCTTTCTATAAAGTGTTCAATGTCATATTCCCTTGGAATGAACAAAGCACATAGCATACCTAGAAACCCTATTGAAATTAGAATTGAAATAAATCTAAGTTTGTTCATTTGTTCATCTTTTCTGTCAAGTAGGTAAGAGGAATTTCACCTCAAACCTCTCACAGAACCGTACGTGATAGTCTCCCATCATACGGCTCTTATTATACGTAAAGTTATGCGTTTATAAATCCTCTTTCCCAATGAACAAAC
>JBLHWH010000285.1:0-6798 GCA_047628935.1 Halioglobus sp.
TGCATACAATGATATTCTGTAGACCCATACTGCCAGAACAAACAGCCATTGCCAATTACCTAGATGAGAAGACGGGCAAGATAGATCAACTAGTTAGCAATCTTGAGAATCAAATAGATCGCTTGGAGGAAATACGCAAAATAGAAATATACAATGCGGTAACAGGAAAAATAAAAGTGGCATAGTATGGCAAAGAAAACAGATTTAGTAGTGGATAATGAGACGGAGTTTGAAAAGCACTTTTGCCACCAGCTGGAGGTACACGGAAAATACCGATTAGATAAAAACAGAGATGTCACCATTAACAAGGAGCTTTGCCTTTATCTCAATGATCTAGAGGAGTTTTTGCATAATACTCAAGCAGAAAAACTTACCGAACTACAGAGGCAATATCACACCAATTGGAGAGAAGAGTTTCAAAATCATTTCAAACAAGATCTGGCTTACAAGCAGCTATTTCAAGTACTACAAGATGGTATAGAAGTCAATGATTTACATTTTGACCTGATCTATTTCAAGCCAAATAAATCGTCAAACACTGATCAAGCCTTATTATACAGCAAAAATAGATTCACTGCCATTCGTCAATGGACTTTTGGCTCTGAAGGAGAGGCACAGAACAAAAGTTTAGATATAGTACTGCTTGTGAATGGTTTTGCAATAGCAACCATCGAACTAAAGAATCAAGGTACAAGTGGGGACTATGAAGAAGCCATTAAACAATATTTAAGCCGAGATTTAGACTTACCAATATTCCGTCAACCTTTCTTACATATCGTTTGTGACAATGACACCGTGAAAATGGCAGCAGCTTTTGGAAAACCTCCTTCAGAAAGTGATTTTCGTGATTTTAATGCTGATTTGATAAACGTAGCACCTAATAGACTTGAATACCCTGTACACTACCTGTATCACGATGTTCTGCTTCCTGACCGCTTACTTAACTATCTAGAGTCATATCTCTATGCAGGTAAGGGTAATAGTTGGATATTCCCTCGATACCATCAGCAGCGAGCAACACGAAATGTGGTTAATGATATTAAAAAACAAATTGCAGAGACAGGTAAGCTGAATTTGAATTACCTCATACAACATTCTACAGGTTCAGGAAAGAGTAACACCATAGTTTGGATGGTACAGAACCTTAGGAATGCTTTCGATGGTGACGATTCTATTTTTGATAGTGTAGTAGTACTTACAGACAGAATAAACTTAGACGACCAAATATCTAAAGACTTTCAAAAAGCTATACTAACTCCTGGGGTTGCAGAGTATGCAGAAGATACTGCAGCTCTAAAAAAGGCTTTGGAAGACGGCAAAAAGGTGATTATTTCTACGATTCATAAATTCTCACATCTAAAAGAACTCTCAGACCAAACTAACAAACGAATATGTGTACTGATTGACGAGGCACACCGTTCTCAGGAAGGTAAGCTTCACGATGGGTTAACAGAGACGTTTCAAACCAATGAAGAGGGTGTCGAGATCACTCCGCCTGATGAACAAGATAAATTTATAGAAGAAATTTCAAGAAAGGAGTTTCCAAATATGGCATTTATAGCTCTGACCGCTACTCCTAGTGATAAAACATTGGAGCATTTTGGTGTACCTCAAAAGGACGAAAAAGGAGAAATAGTACTAGATAAAAAAGGCAATAAGACTTGGGAGGCTTTTGACGTGTATTCTATGGATCAAGCCATTAAAGAGGGTTATATTATGGATGTGGCTAAACACATATATAGTTATGACACGCTTTATGAACTAAACAAAGAAGTAGATACAAAAAAAGAGTATCTACCTATGATGGTTAGAAAAGCATTGAGACAAAAGGCTTATCAAGACACAGGCATTATAAGAGATAAATGTAACCGAATGGTGAACATTTTTAAGAATAAGTCAGCTCATAAAATTGACGGTTTGGCAAAGGCTATGGTTGTCACAAGCAGCAGAATAGCTGCTTGCAAGTACAAGTTGTTTATGGATGAGGAGATTAGAAGACAAGGGCTTAAATACAAGACTATTGTCGCCTTTTCTGGAGGTGTAGATGTTGAGAAGTTGGAACTAACAGAGGAAGAGTTTTCAGAACTTGGCATAGAAGGGTTGAAAAACTCTAAGTTCACAGAAGACTGGATGAACAAGGAGCATAATCCAAAAAGCCTAAAAATAGAAGACCTCTTTGAAGAAACAGATGATATACGCTTCTTAATTGTAGCGAATAAGTTTCAAACAGGGTTTAGTGAATCATTACTTCATACGATGTTCTTAGATAAGCCTGTACGTGATAAAGCGGCAGTGCAAACACTAAGCAGGCTAAATCGTATGCACAAAGGTAAAGTAGATACCCTTGCTATAGATTTTACAGGTTCTTATAAGCAGATTTTAAAAGCATACAAAAAGTATCAAAAAGATGTTACTTCAAATAAATCAAGTGATCCAAGTCAGCTAAATGAACTTAAGGAGGCTCTCTTGAAATTTGGAATTTTCACAATCGAAGATATTTCACATTTGGTAAGTCTTGCTACATCTGGCGAAAGTAAAAATATGCCTGCCATAGCAGGATTGACATTTAAAATAAAGTCAAAATTTGAGACTGAGTTAACTCGAGAAAAAAGGGATGAATTCAGAACATTGATTGGCAGATATTTAGGGATATATAAATATATCAGTGCTTTGTTTAACATAAGAGATAGAGGTTTACACCAATTTCAGTTGTTCTGTATATATCTGAATAATAAGCTTACCAATAGTAGCAACTCAGACTTGAACAAAGAGTTACAGGATGTAAGTGTTGTTAACTTCTCAATACCTGAATTAGAAATAGATGATGACGATGATACATCAGGTGGTAGCAGTAATGGTGGCGGTGGTGGTTCTGTGACTAAAGTAAAAGAAACAAAGACGGTAAAAGAGGTTATTGAAGAAATAAACCTTCAATTTAAGTCTATGATAGGAGAAGAAGGAATAGAAGTGGTAGGTGATTTCCTTGAGGATGTGGCTTCCGATCAGATCTTACTCAGTATCCTATTAAACAATAAGAATAAAGATGCTGAGAAGGTGTATAATGAAATTATTAAGGAACAATTGACCAATAAACTAGTTGACGTCATAATGGCAAAATCCCCTGAAAAGTATGCAGACATAATGAATGACAATGTTTTATCCTATATCAATAGGACAGCATACAATGTCTTAAAGAATGTGGCAAACGCTGCTTAAATATTATGGACACTTCACTAGACGATTCATTTAAAAAGATTAAAAACCAAAAGTGGTTACCTTTTATAGGTCAAAACTATTTGAGCACACCAGATAATAAAAAACTGCTAATAGTTGGAGAAAGTCACTATCACAATGGCACTCAAGGATCTATAGACAAGCATAATGACCCTAATTATACTAGGATAGTTGTAAAAGAATTAGCAATTCAGAGAGAGTATTGGGGCACTAAGATTTTCCCTAATTTTCATATGGCTCTATTTGGCAATGATAGTTTTGATACCGATGCTTTTTGGAATTTGACATCATATTACAATTTTGTCCAGAGACCAATGATAACCAATAAAGGTAGACCTTCAAAAAAGGACTATTATGAAGGGTGGTTGGTCTTCTTTAAGACATTAAAAATAATAAAGCCTTCCTCTTGTTTGTTTATTGGAGTTGAATCATCCAATTCGCTTAGAAAGGTGATACAGCAAAGTGACTTTGAGCTTATAAGTTTTGAAAAGGACAATAAAATCAATAGAACATTTCCGAGGAGAGTAACGATTAAAGGGACAGATAGTCAGCAGATAGATTTGGTTTTTATAAAGCATTCGAGTCGGTATTTTAGTTGGGATAAATGGAATGAATATATCACGACTAACCTAAGTGAACAGATTAACTGGTTTAGGAAGAAGATCAATTAGTTTAATTAATCAAAATGGTAAAATAGTAAGTGATTTAAAATTGACAGGAAATAGAAACATAGGGGTATTAAGTTGGTTTGATAAAGAAAAAGGATTCGGTGTAATCAAATCAATCGATCTAGAAGAAGTCTTCTTACATAGAAATAGCTACGATGGGAATCCTAATGCTTTAAAAATTGGTGATGTAATAAGCTTCGAATCTACTTCTAGAGGAGGTAAAGTAAGTGCAAATAATGCTAGTCTAACAAAAGATAAATCTGATTTTAGCCTAGTAATGCAATATTGTGATAGAGACTATCTAATTTCAATATCTGAGAAAGTAAGAGGTACTAGCAAAAGGGGAAGACCCTATGTAGAAACTCAAACTGTAGAATATAGGGTGATTCTTATAGCTGTAAAGCAAATCTTTGTCCTTTTGTCTATTGAGGAAATCTATAATCTGGTTATTGATTATTACGATACAGAATTAGAAGGGGAACATTTTATCAGGTATTGTGTTAATATTAGCTTAGTTCTAAGAAAATTAGCTGTTACACCAGATGATAAAGCTGTTACAGTAGATGATATATTTGGTGTTCGTAATTATACTGAATCTCCTTACAGTCTCTTGATCTCAAGGCTTTCTAAATACTATGGGGCTAATCTCAATTCTGAAGTTTTATATGAAGTTTGGCTTAACAGAAAATTTAAACTTATTGGGAAAACAGAGTTTGAAGATTATGAAATACCAAATGAGACTATCATCGATAATTTTCATAGACTGAATTTAGAAAGCATAAAAAGGATTTTAGAATTTGATGGTGGGCAGGAAGTTTTAAATAAGTATCTTGAGTTTCTTAATTCAAATCTAAATTGTGAGGACTTTCATCAGCTTCAAGTAAATCTAAAGCATCTAAATTCTATTCTTCCTCTTGTAGATGTTGAAGATCTAATAGAAACCTTTAGTGAACAAGCATTTGCAGTATTAGACAATAGATTGATTGATATTGGACAAATAGAGGACAATAGATCATATTCAGAATGCCTTTCACTTCAAAGAGAATTTAATGCTCTATTGCCAACAAAAAAGCAGCAGATAGATCATAAAATCACAAACTATATCCTTGCAAACCATTCGGTGTCTTATTCTAAATATTTACTCTTAAATGGTTACGATATAAGATTGTCAGCTGAGCAAATTATAGAATCGATAAAAGCAGAACAAATCACAGATTTACAATTAAAACAGATTTCTGCTAAGCTTGATGATAGTTCTAACGTAAAGATATTTAAGCACCTTTTAAATTCAAGAGGTTTTGAAAAAGGAATCATTGTGATTAATCAATGTCTTTATCCCCAATCCATATATAAGTATCAAAAAAATGAAGGTGATAATCCTGAAAATGACGATTTAGAAATTATAAAGGATATAGTTGAATTCATCTATAACGGGGTTGAAGAAGACGAATTAGTTCATCTCTTCAAAGAATCTTTGGTTGCAAAATTGCCTGTTTCAGTTTTTGATAAGCATCTTTCTGAGTGCAGTAGCAGAATTTTTGAAAGATACTTGGTAGACAATATTGAAGATGTCAGTCAGAGAATTGATTATCTAGTAACGAGGGTTATTCATGAAGATGATTGTTTTGAATTTTTAGACATAGCTCAGGATATTTTGAGCGAAGACGAGTACTTATTGTTTGATGATCAATTTTACTCATTAGCTTCTGATGAACTGTATTTCAAAACTTGGACTGAAAGCTTTGGGCATCATTTTCCAACTCAAGAAGTTCTTAAGCGTCTAGATCATAAATGGGAATCATACCAACAGGTTTCTTCTTGGCTTGGCTTGGATAAAGAAAGGAAAGAAAAGCTACAAGAAATCCTTATTGATCGAGTTAAAACTAGTGGTTCTATAAAGGGGCAAGTAGGTTTTGATATGCTCCAGAATACGGTAAGGTATTTACTGACCTTAAAAGAAGGTGTTTCTGATATCTTGTTAGACCTAGGTAACCCTGAAGTAGATATTCTTCTATGGAATTTGAGTGTAGGTATTGAGCCTAATCTCACTCAACTAAAGAAAAGAATAATTTACTTTAAGTCTGAAGATCAGGTACGTACTATAAAACGACTACTCAAGCTTAAGGAAGAAGACAAACTTAAATTAGAACTTTCGGATCTAAAGGAGATCTTTACTGTGGACTACGATCTTTTTAAGATAGATAGAGTCTTCAGACCCAAAAAACATCTTGATGTAAGTACTAATGTTTTTATCAAGCTTATCACTGATTTAGAGGATTCAGGTAAATTTATGGTCTTTGGAGAGTTGTTGAACTTTGTTATTTCAGAAGTGCTACTTAATCCAAGTCAACGGTTTAAACTAGGTAGCTATTTTGATATCTGTGATGGAAGGATGCTAGGGGACATTAAATGGGATACCAATGGCAAAATTACTCGCCATCCTGATACTGAAACCCCTGAAATTTATAAAATTGAATTCGAATATGATGAGTCAATACTTGCAGAAGTAAGAAAGATTAGAGGGAGAAGATGGAACCCAGATTCAAAGGAATGGCAGGTTCCAGCAAGCAGTGAAGCGGAGTTATTTCAGTTTGCAAAAGAAAATAGGTTCTTCTGTGATTTTGCTGGGAGCAACTATGCCAATAATGTCCATTTAGCAGTTTATAGTCGTGATCATAGACCTATAGGAATTCAGTTTTGTGAAGGGGTTAAGGCTAATAAAGAGCATTCGACATATAATAAAGAGTTTTGGTGGTGTGCAGGGGAAGCTTGTTTTTCAAATTGCCAAAAAGATCATAAATCTGAAGAATGGCTAAATTATACATTAAGAGATGCTTGTCGGATTTTGGGAATCACCAATTACAGTGACGAAGAATATAACAAGTTTCTTCATCTA
>JBLHWH010000286.1:0-6791 GCA_047628935.1 Halioglobus sp.
ATCAGAGCAACATGTCTTTTGTACCCTTAGATCAGTTTGTGATACTTTGAGAAAACGAAATCTAAACATGCATTCTTACATGATGCAAATAATTCAAACTTAGCCTTTTTGCTACCTGAGTAGTTACATCTTTATTTTTTTAAAATAAAGTGGCCAGTAACAGTCCTTACTGAATTTCTCAGCGTTAGAATATATTTCCCAACAGAATAACTATCAACTTCAATTGTAGACATCTCACCATTAATTATTCCTTTGCTTATCAATCTTCCTTCTACATTTACTATTGTATAATTATATTCTCCTGTCATAGCTTCTGGCATTTCAATATTCAATATTCTAGAAGTTGGGTTAGGATAAATATGAAGTTGATCTTTTCCATTTAATTCTATAACATTAACATTTAGGTCATCACATTCATTCAAAAGGGTATATTCCTGATCTTGACCATCCGTATGAAATAGATAAAAGCAGCCTAACTCAAACTGGAGAGCTTCCATAAAACCATCTTCAAAATTCTCAATATGATACATGTCAATTGCGATGACTCGATCCTCATAAAGTGATCTAATAGTGTTGGCTTTCGTATGTCCAAGAATCACACGTCCTACTCCAATTCCATCTAGGATATTATCTACTTCTCCTTGTGAAAGCTCTTCATTTACCATTCCCCTATACCAATAGATGCCATCAGAGCTGTTTACAAGATCACAAGCACTGTTAGGGCATGGTGTTCCATTCATTTCTAACCGTCCATATCCATTGATCTGATCATAAGATAAATTTAAAGCGGCAACTTCTGGACTTATACCTCCATGCAAAAAGGCATGACCGCCAATCTCTTCAATAATGTTCTTTGATCTCAACCACCTTCCAAGTTCTGTATTTGAATCATATAACTCGGACATTCTTTTATTCATCAAGTGAGCATTATTGAAATACTTAACTTCCACATATCTCCAATCATCGGTCATATTGAACATCTCATGATTCCCAATTATGAGATGCAGCTTACCGCCTGCTGCTTCAGCCTCAGTTTCTAACTTATATAGGAACCACATACACTCAGTAATATGGAATCCGCGGTCGAAAAGGTCTCCACTTATAATTAAATGCCCATCACCATATGTCCAATTAAAGTTCTCGTCAATTACGCCTTCTCCTCGCAGTACCATGGTAAGACCTTCGATGTGTCCATCAAAATCTGATATTGCGAGAAATTTAGAAGGGGTAGAATCGTAGACAGAAGGTTCTATTGTTATTTCAGGTTTCAAATTAAAGGAAAAACTAGTACCCATATGAGGCAGTAAACAAGTCAGTTCTAGGCCCATAGTCGTGCTATATGTTTTACTCACCAATCCCATAGGAGTCACTTCTTCCACAATAATATCGTCACCGCTATAAGATACATACGGACCATCTTGCTCATATACGTACTCTGTGTTTATATAACAATCAAAAGAAAGGTCTCCATCAGAAGCATCTGCATTATGTACAGAAATAGCAATTGTATTCTCACCTGTGACGAAATAGCTTGGATCGATTCCATAAGTAAAAAAATCATTTTGCGTAGAATTATTGATTCGTTGTCTAGCAGAGGTATAATGACTAATCGATCCCATTGGCATCAATTCGGTCCGTAGAACTTCTTGACCATTGATATAGACGACGGCAGCATCATCGTGTATCATATTTAGATAGAGCTTGTTCAATTGGTTTACATCAGTAATGTCAACCTTTTTTCTAAAATAATAACTGGCTAAGCCCAGGCTCAAGGCAGTTTGTTCATCACCATCACCAAAGCCAAGGTGACCTACTCCTACCGGCCATGAAGAATCATCAATTCCGATTGTATTCCATAGAGCACTTGGACCTGTAACATTATCCCAGTAACGCCAAGAACTCCCTTTTGCAAAGAGCAAAGGATCAATTTCAGGAATGATTGATATTGTTTTTGAAAGGGTATTATTCGTTAGGTCTTCATCATCACTTATCGTCAACTCAATACTAATATCATAACTCCCGAGTACGCTTAGATCAGCCGTTTTAGCAAATGTAAAAACAACAGTTTCTCCCAAGTTTATTGGACCTTCTCCGGCTTCCGAACTGATCAAGTTCCCATCAATGGAATAGGATAAAGTGTAATCAGAAGCTGTCAAATTCCCAAAAGATGTTATCTCTACTTCGATATTTGAATTAGCATCTGGGTAATCGCTATCTGTCGGAGTAATGAATGAAGTTAAAGCTAGATCTACCATTGAATTGGACTCAAAGTCGATATGTAATATTGCAGCTTTTGTTGAGTTTTCATCAAACGAATAGGCTCTTCTGCGCTCATCTTCACCACCTGTCCCTGTTATGATAAGTGAAATTGGGTTACCACTTTGCCACCCATTGGAACCAATTATTTCACTAATTATTGTGGCTAGATTTGGGGTTTGTTGAGCGATTCCATTTTGTTCATCATTCCATGCTGGAATAGAGCTCCATAAAACGCTTGAGGAGGTTTTAGCTCTTTTAGAGATATTTTCGAAAGAATCGGAAAAGGGTAATGAAGTAGCGATATCCTCTCCCATTATTGTCATCGTCAAATCCCCAGAATAATCTCCATCCGCTGTAAACTGAATGTATGCATTCTGAATAGTAGCATTTGGCGGTATTGTGATATCATCAAATCTAAGACCAATAGTTTGTAGTCCCTGATCATTCCATGAATCATACACCAACTCTAAATCTGAACTGGAAGTTGTTATGTTTGAACCATCAAACTTCTCTTCGGCGTCATCTATTGATGCTAATATCTGTCGCTCAAATGATTGAGTATAGACAATGCTAGAAAAAAGCGATATATACAGTAGCAAATAGAATTTCTTATTAGACATAGCAATCATTTAATTAATAATAGAGATAAATAAAACTACAAAAAGAGCTCAAATTTACTACTATTTTTTGGGTGTTAATTTGTCCTTTTGAAATATCACTGTCTAAATACAAGTTATAAAATAGATCAATCATAATCCGTTGTAAAAATTATATCCTTCAATTCTAAATCCTAACAACGGCTCAATAGCTAACATCATAATGCGATGCATTCAGTGTTATTCGCTTTATATTAGTTATTTTTTTACTCATTTTTGGTTTCAGATTCTTTATAAGACATTCCAAAAACATAACTCTGCGGATACACTTTGTATTTTTCATACCTTACGTCTATGAAGGATGTTTTGTTTGTTGCGATTATAAGTATTATTGCCCTAGGCTGCCTAAATGGTCAATCCAAAACTTTGGACCTTGTACCTGATTTTCATAAAAACAATACAGCGTTTATAACAACAGAAATTCACTATACCCCATCTAAAGAATCAATAGAATTTATAGGCTTATCTTGTTATCACTTTGATGAAGAAAATATATCTATATTTTATAAATTGAAAACCGACAATCAATGGTCACCTTGGGTGAAATTTGAACGGCAACATGAGTTTGTAGAATCAAGTCGATCCGCCTATAGGACGAAGCCTATATACAAATCATTTTCCGACATCCAATTTAAGACAAGTGAGAAATTAAAGACTGCACTGACCGTAAGGTTTTTCTTTGCAGCTCAGGATAAGAATACGCAGCCCATAATGAAAAGATCATTCAATTGTGACTTGCCAGAAGTATGCGAACGGCTTTGCTGGTGTTCCACTTGTCCTATCGACAATTCACCTGTGTTTACTGAGCCAACACACTTGATTGTGCATCATTCTGCAGGCAATAATCAAAGCAACAATTTCGCAACCGTTGTAGAATATATCTGGGATCTTCATGTCAATACCAATGGATGGGATGATATCGGTTACAATTGGTTGATAGACCAGAATGGCATCTTGTACGAAGGCAGACCTGATAGTTTTCAAGGGGCACACTTCAGTTGTATCAATGAAAACACGGTAGGTATTTGCGTTATCGGTGATTATAGTTTGGTACAACCCGCAGAAGCGGCCTTGAACACATTGGTTGATATATTAGCATTTGAAGCGACAGATCATGCTATAGATATAAATGCACAATCCTATCATGTCACAGGGGATTTTATCTTGGATAATCTAGCTGGTCATCGCGACAGCAGTGGATCACTTAATGCTTGCTCAGGTACCGTTTGTCCTGGAGATAGTTTCTATCCTTTATTGATGGATATCAGACAGCAAGTCTCTGAATTGGTATGCTACGATGTGAGCAGTACAGCTGGACAAAATAATATTCAAGATGTAAAAGTATTTCCCAATCCAATCGATCAATATCTGTTTATAAACTCCGACAAACATCAAATACAAACTTTGGAAATTATCGACCTATATGGAAGATCTTTAGGTTTTGTAAATTCTGGAAAGGCCAATGATCTAAGTCATTTGAAAGCCGGCGTTTACTTTCTTGTTTATGAGGGTAAATTGGTGCAAAAGGTTATCAAAAAATAATTGTCGTGATGCTGGGAGCATTTGGGAGTAATCTATTTTCTACTGTTGCCTTTATAGATTATTTTGAGGTACTAAAAATATTCAGGGCAAACGCACATAGAAAAAATGTCATTGATAATCAACTTGTTATATTTGTCATACAACCTTCGCTTTTTTTCTTCAAAAGAGTACTTCGTTGAAGTACAATGACATGAACCAAAAGATAAAATCTAAGTGCGTTTGCCCTGAAAAATATTTTGAATTCTGCTTCTGAATTATACTATTGAATGACGATTTTGTGATAGGATTTATTACCGTTTTGATTAATCTCCAATAAATATATACCCGCTTTTAATATTGATATATCCATAGACAAATTGTCTACGTCATATTTTTTATATATAATCTGTTTTCCATCCATTGAGAAGAGCTGAGCAATGATGTTTCTGTTAAAACTATCATCTAATTTGATGGTAATAAAATCATTTGCAGGATTCGGAAAGATGATAATTTTTCCAATATCTTTTCCAATATCTAAAAAAGTCGTCATACATGCAGAACTTGTTGAGATTAACATATATAAAGCTGGATCTTTATCTATATAATAATATTCTCGACTATCTACATTCAAGTAACAAGAAAACTCTGATCCAGCATCCGCTGCAAATATTGGGACTCCTGAATATAGATACCCAGCAACCTTGCTAACTAATCCTGATAGCCAAATATCGATATGTCCATCGTAAGTATTTTCCATAGTAATGCGTTTCCTGTCTTCTCCGATAGCAAATTCTGAATCCACTTCTGTAACTATAAATTCTTCCCAATTTCCATTTACTGTATCTCCCACTTCTACACTATAATCATAGAGTAATGTTAGTGCAGAATTATCTAACAAACTATATTTAAAGTACACTGAATCTCCAATTACTTTGCGGCGGGCACTCTCATTAGTGGAGCAAAAACGGAAATGTGCATCTTTTCAAACCAATTTCCTGTCGACAACTCTACTGAATCACCACAAGCTTCTAGTATTGTATAATGTGCAGCTTCAATGCTTCCCTCATAAGACCCTCATCTTTCTTGTGATAGCATATAGGATGAGCCAATACAAATTAGTAGAACAGTTAAAATATTTTTTATAGCGATGGTCTTTTATAACGTATCCAATTTAATTAATAAAGCGTTGCAGATTGACATTAAAATTTAGTGCTTTTTAATCTTTTAAGGTTTAATACTTAAATTCTCCGATGCTTGCGTTGGAGTCATAAAAAGATGTTTTTGCATAAAAACGCCTTATCACAAAAAAGATCCGAATACCGACCTTTAGGTTGGAAAAATTTTGGCGAATGCTCCATCCGCTTGCGGTGGGGTAGTCAAAATTTAGGATCTTTTTTACTTCCCCGATGCTTGCATCGGAAAAGTAACTTCAAATGAAAACACAATGTAAGTTGATACCTCGTATGCTTGCATCGAGGTAGTTCATTGCTTTTAGTAGTTCGACAATGCTCAGGGTAATGCACTTCGGCGTTGCTCAGGGTAAAACAAAGAGTAATGAGTGAGGATTGCTTAGCCTAGCCCGAGAAATTATATTTCTCTACACTGGGTTCGTGTTTGCTTTGCAAGCCACTTACTCGATGGTCTCACAACTTGGGAAGGACTGAACGAAGATCCGTCTTGAAATTCGATATGGAATACATTAGTATAGCCATATCTTAAACTATAGACTACTCTTGAGTGGTGTAAAGAGCACTTGGGATTATGGGACTTCGAACCGCCGTATACGAGACCCGTATGTACGGTGGTGTGAGAGGCGCGCCACATCAGCTATCGCTGATGTGGCCGTCTACTCGATTATGTGGGGATTACAATTCATTTAGATCGTTATCCTCATACGTTTTTGTCCAATATTTGAATGAACCAAGTTGAAATTTGGACTTTGACTTTTGTCCTAATACCTTTTCACATTGATACTTATCTGAAAATTCTATCAGTTTGCTTTTGGAATCTATTTTTCCAATTCCTTTGACTAAATTATTGATAATATTGAATAATAAGTCATCAGTAAAAATTAGATCGTCAACTGAAATATGGCTAAGTCCTAAATTGATGTGCTAGAATTGATGTTATTGAGCCTAAAATAGAAATAATCCAAATCACGGATGCCGTAAGAAACACCTATTAATCTCTTAAGATTTCGGTTGACGGTCTCAACTGGGGCATTGGTAAAGCCCTCAATAAAGTAGTTAATAATTTGACCTGAGTGTCTTTTCATAGTAGCTGCAAGAGCATTGATGTGATCGTTTTTAAATAGTTTTAATTTCTGTATCCAATCTTGTAGTTGTAGTCTTTTTA
>JBLHWH010000287.1:0-6758 GCA_047628935.1 Halioglobus sp.
TAAATATACCATTTTTATATTGGAGACCATTTGGGAAGAACGACCAATCGATCTAACCACTGATTACAAGATAAGATGCAAAGGAAGCGGACATTATTTGTATGATGATCAAGGTACTTTAGCGATTACATCGGAAAATCAAGATGGATTAGCTCAATTTAGATTGGAGCCTGGTGCTGATGGATATTACGAAATAAGAAGCGGACCTAAAACTTACTACACTGATAGAACAAGATCCAATAATTATCAAGATTGGACTCAGGAACAAGGGATTAAAAGTGTATACGTAGATGATAATGGCACTTTTAAAGTTGGGTACCGTTTATCTGGTGGAAACAGTCTTTTGTTTGCATTGGAAGAACAAGATGATGGTTCTTACTACATCAAGAGTAAGGCAAGCGGAAAATATCTTTATGAGCACTTTGATTTAGATTTTGGGCCTAGTCACCAAAAATTATTAAGCGATGCCCCAGCATCTAATAATAACTATTGGAAGTTCGAATTAATGAGCCCTGAGTCACATGATAATAGCTTAGATTTAACTGGGCAGTATTATATCCAAGTAAAGGGAAGTGGTAGATATTTGCAAGATGATGGGGAAGCTATCTCTACCAAGAAACAAGCTGATAATGACGCTTTAAGTTTTGTGCTGAAGAGAATAAGAAATGATAATAATAATGTTTACTACGAGATATGGAACAAGAAGTTCAAGCAACGCATGTACTATCATAATGGTCATTTTATAACCAATAGGACTGATGGAGTCAGTGAGTCAGATTATGAATTTGCCATTAATTTAAGAGCTGATGGTAGTGTAGAGATGATGTCTCCATCATCAGACAACTCTTCCTATGACAGGATATTTGTTTTGGCTGATCCTGAGATGGGGCCTAAACATCAATACTTATATAAAGAAGGATTAAATGAAGACCTTTATGAGGATTATGCGCAGTTCATTTTAAGCGATACCTTAACCTACGTCGATGATTTGAGTGGTGCGTACTATATTCGCAACAATGATAATAGGCACTATTTATATCCCAATATCGGCCATCCTAGAGGGCCCTACTTCTCACAGCAAGGGGCTGGCCTATCAAAGTTTGTACTGCTAAGGCGTGAAGGCAAAGATTATGAGATTTGGAGTAACCGCAGTGACAGTAAAAAACTGAATATATTGTCTGATGGAAAATTTTCTTTTGGAGGAACTTCCACCGAGGATAGATTTGAATTTACTTTGGATACGCTTGATGGCTCATATAGCATCACAAGTGATGAAAATTCAACTAAAATCTATGAGCATTATGAACCACAAAATGAAAGCGTTCATAAATATTTGAGACATGGTGAATATGCCAGTCATCACTATGCCAACTTCATACTTGAGGAAAGTGTAGAAGCTGGCGAAATAGATGCTGATCTCAGAGGTGAGTATCATATCCAGGTTTCGGGGAGTGGTCAATACTTAAAAGCATTAGGCAGTGGAATTATCAAAAGTAGTTCAAACTCCAGTCCATTTTTCCTGGAAACTTCAGGAAGGAATTATGAAATTCGCCAAGCAAATGGTTCACGTTTATATGCTGAAGAAGTAGATGGCAAGTGGATTTATACAATAGGAAATGCCTCAGGATTGCCAGCTGTCAATTATAGATTTAAATTGACCAAAGACACCAATAATCCTGATTTATATACTATTCAAAGCATGGCGAATCTCGAGTACCTTTCAGAACACTTTGATCTTGACGTAAATAGTGCCATTCATAAACAATTGGTGAGTTCTCCCAGCCAAGTTGGAGACTACGGTTTATTCGAACTCAAAGCAGACTATTCTACTCCATCAAAAAACATAAGCGGGAAATATAGCATTCAGTCGATTACAAGTAATCGGCACCTGCACTGTAGCTCACAAGTAGATGGTGGTGAATTATCGCTGATTTCACAAATCAATGATGAATACCTCAAATTTGTTCTGAAGCGAATCGCAAGCGGTTCATATGAAATTTGGAGTGCAGGAAATCAAAAACGACTCGGTGCCAAACAAGATAAAGATAATCTATGGACATTTACTACTAAAGGCAGAGCACTTCCGGATGATGCCTATCATTTCACATTTGAGGAGAACGGCGATAATTCATATAGTATTAAAAACAATTTTAGTCAGGGCTTTCTTTCAGAAAAGAATGCATTGGAAATCGAAAATACAAATCAGAATTCCAACAATACACATTTCTTACTGAGCGCCACTCAAATTACGATAGACGACCTTACCGGTGAAGGTATGATGGCAGTCTATGCCAATGGACGCTACATATATGTGGCGGGAAATCAACTGCTCACAACCACTACTGTGGATGACGATCGCGTACAGTTCATTTTTGAGAAGCAATCGCAGGGTTTGTACAAAATCAAATCAAAAGCCAACCAGCGGTATGTACATTATATAAATGGAAGCTTTTCTACTGCACAAGCAACCTATAATGACCAGGATGCTATTTTTGAAATAGAAGAACTTTCAAATGGAAGATACAGGATTAAAAGCAAGGAAAGTAATATGCTATTGTATGAGCATTTTGACCTGGACTTGGGAGCTAGCCATAGAAAAATACTAGGCGAAGTCAATCCGACTAATACTGATTATGCTGAATTTATTATGAGGTCATCTTTCCAAGATCCTCCACAGGATCTCAGTGGGGATTATCTTTTGAGACAGACTTCCACTGGACGTTACATTACGGCTTCAAACTCATTGAAAACAAAATGGCCGGTCATTGATGAAGATTCGCTCCATTTTATCTTAATGAAACAAGGTGATGACAAATATGGGATATGGAGTAAACTCGATAGGGAAAGAATTCATGCGCAATTAAATCAGAATTCTATAACTAGCTTAATATCAGATAAGTACGGTACGAGTGTTGAACCAAATTATTACTTATTTAAATTAGAGATTGAGTTAGATGGCTCCTATAAAATTGGATATAGCACAGAGAACCCAAATCAAACAGCCTACTTCAAGGTAAACAATGGTAGTCAAATTGGAGCCGATCTTATGGATCCTGCTTATTTTACGCTGGAGAATTCATTTGATCAAATGCCAGATTTAAGTGGGGAGTATTTTATCAAAATACAGGGAGACTACCGTCATTTAATGTTGGATCCGAATGTATTAAAGACCTCCTCACAGTTATCTAATATTACCACCAAACCATTCAAATTGGAACGATTGTCGAATGGATCCTATAATATTAAGTCCAAATTTGAACAAAAATACCTCAGAGTGATTAATCAGCTGGGTATTGTAGTGGTTGAAAATCTTATTGCAGGGGATGAATCCTTCCGGTTTTATTTCCATAAGCAAACTGACGGAAGCTATAAGATTCAAAGTAATTTCAATGAAAGTATCTTAGATGCTAATTATTTACTAGAGCGATTTGAGTCGTCATTGGATCCATTAAATGGTCAAGTAATTAATTCAGTTGGGGATAATGAAGTCGGGATTAACCATTTTGTACTTGCTGAGGAATGTATGCAACCCAAATTTTTTCCAGATGGCAAGGAATATTATATAAGAATAAAAGGGAGCGGACTTCATTTAGTAGCAGATGGTCAATTTTTGCGTATGATTAACAAACTAGACAATAGTGCAACAATACCGTTTAAACTTGAAAAGAAGCAGGATGGGATCTATAATGTTAAATGTCAATCAGAAGAGAAATATCTCCAAGTAAATTCTATAGGAGAAGGCTCCGTTTCTATCTGGCAGAAATTTAATAATAAGCAGTTGGATTTTTCTTTCTTTGAACAAGCTGATGGAAGTTTTAAAATTCAAAATAGTCTAAATCCAAGCTTTTTATTTGCACAATTAGATTTGTCCGTTTACCCACCCTATTATCATCAAATTGCCCATTCTACTGAGGATAATACAATTGGTCTTAATCACTTTCTACTGGAAGAAAATTATGTGGAGCCGGAAATTATCATGGGAAATTTTTTGCTTCAATTTTCAGATAGTAGATATTATATAAATAAAGGTAATTCATATATAAATGGTGAGAGTAAAGAGAAGTTAGTCCTTGGCAATAAGAATGAGCGATTTAATATTATTCCGCATATGAGTGGGGAATATTATGAAATTTGGGTTAATGTAGGAGGTAGTCGTCAAAGACGTGTGTTTTGGGAAGAAGGTGTTGGTTTTAGTTACTCTAGTGATGCTGTATCTGAGGAATATTATCAATTTTCAATTGAACCAACAGGGAATGAAGATGAATACAATATTAAGTGTATTGGAACCAATGAGTATCTCTCTCTTAATAATGGTTCAATAGAAAGTTCAGAAGAAGGACAGGCTGTTAATACTAGAATTAAATTAACTACAATTTATGATGATTCAGTTTCAAAAGAGTTTTTATTCCGTGTAGAGGGAAGTGGACGTTATTTATATATTGATCAAGATGGTATTTTAAAAACTAAAATTCAACCAGACATGAATGCTTGCATGTTTAGACTTGAATCTAGTAATACAGGAATATACACTTATGAACTTTGGAGTAATAATGGAGCACGTGCACATCTTAATGCTGATGGGGTAAGTTTTTCTACATCAATTGATAATAGTTTAGATGACGAAAATTTCTTGTTTAAAATAATTTCAGATGGAATAACTTGTGTAAAGAACGATGTTTTTCTAATAGAGAATTACGATGTATTTAGCGACAAATACCATCATCTTACAACATTGACTAATCCTAGAAACTCAACTGACATACGTACTCAAGATTATTATAAAATTAATAAGCTTATGTTTTTCGAAGCTATGAATCTTGAACCAATACCACCTATCCTAGATGCTAATGGCAATGAATATACAAGTATATACATTGCAGGAAAAATATGGTTGGCTCAAAATTTAAGAACGACTAAATATCAAAACGGATCAGATATTCCTCAAGAAGATATGTTTTGGTATAATGATGATGTTACTAATTATAAAAACTCTTATGGTGCCTTATATAAGCGAGGCGTTATTGAACAATATGCTGATTATGGATCGAGTATTATTAAAAGTGCGTGCCCAGTAGGTTGGCGTTTACCATTAGAGAATGAAATTGAAAGTTTGCTTAGTTATAGCATTTATAGTTTTCCTTCACAATTTCAAAAATACCATATACCATACAGCGGGATAGACTTTTTAAGTGGAATATTAATATCAGATAATGAAAAACGATTAGGCGGATGTAGATCTTCAAGTAATGATTATATGGGAATAAATTCGGAATCGCATTTCTGGGGTGCCGCGGCTTACTATAGTGATGATGGCTGGGGTTGGAAAAGGTCATATTATTTTTTGAAAGATTCTGGTCAAGGGCTGGAACCAAACTTTTACATTGGTAAGTCTTTTCCTGAATTAGCAAATTCTTGTCGCTGTGTTAAAAACTAGATATAACAATAGTATGAAGAAAAATAAGGTTCGAAGTCAAACAAAGAGTATAAAACTAAATGGGGGCAATACTTGGCCATTCCTTTTATTATCCAAATATCTATTACTCATAGGTTTCATCATCATGCTTTATATTCCAAATAGCATTGGACAGGAGAATCAGTATGCTCTTGACAAAGACTCACTTAACAAGTACGAGACACTCATCCTTGATATAGAAGACAAAGGGGTTAATCTTGAGCAAATTTTTGGCGATAAAGTTTTACGTAAAGGATTAAGCAGATTTGATTTGAATCTCGATAGTTTGGAATATTATTATCGAAAAAAATATTTTCTTGATGAGGATATCAACACAATAGATCCTGGTTTTTTCGCGATAGTGGGAAAGGCGTATGGGGATAGTATAGTTCTGCGTTGGGCACCTTCTTCAGTAGAACTCTGGAACAAGATGTTCGATTCTGGTTTCAAGCTTTTGCGCTGGGAAATGGAACTCGATAAAGAAACAGGTATATATCTTCTGGATACAACACAAACCGGCTATCTATATTTAGCAGACACCCAGGACTTGATTAAGAT
The DNA here is from genome assembly GCA_047628935.1 of Halioglobus sp. Taxonomy (GTDB): domain Bacteria; phylum Bacteroidota; class Bacteroidia; order Chitinophagales; family Saprospiraceae; genus CAJXUU01. The sequence goes on from JBLHWH010000287.1 coordinate 6,011, forward strand.
GTGGCCACTAGAGCGTATTGGTGAAAAAATTACGGAAACGGATACCATGGCTCTTATTGCTGCACAAGCTATATACGGGTCTTCTTTTTCATCTCAGATCAATACTGACAGCTTGGATATTGTCTCACGAGCAGAAGAAAGGGACATGAGATTTGGATTCTCTCTTTTAATGGCTGATCGTTCATCGTTAGCTGCTGATCTAATGGGTCTGCGTTATGTGGATAAAGAAGTAGAAGTTGGCAAACGATATCATTATATGCTGATTCCAACAATTGATTCAACTGGAAAGTACGATGAAACAGTTAGTATTCAAAATGACCCTTCTAGAAATAAAAAAATTGAAGAATTGATGGTTCAAGTCGGCGATGGTGAGATCAAAGTATTTTGGCCCAAGTTTAATAATAATTTTTCAGGGTATTGGATTGAACGATCATCAGACAATGGCTCTACATGGAAGAAACTAACGAATCAAACCGTTGTATTTATTGATAGTAAGAAGGATGTTCATGGTCGTATCAAACTAAGCGAATCAATAGATATGTCTGACAGAGAGCTGAATGTAGACTACTATAACATCTACACTGATTCCGTTGAAAATCATGTTAAATATGTGTACCGTGTTAGCGGACAAACTGCATTCGCAGATTTTACAGAATACTCTTATACTGAAGGACATGCCTTAGACAAGACACCGCCTCCTATACCACAAATTACCAATCATATTGTGGACGAGGAAACCAATATTGCA
>JBLHWH010000288.1:0-6715 GCA_047628935.1 Halioglobus sp.
AGCCCATTGGCTAATTATGTTCCATATGACAAATGCTCGATAACTGATCAATTAGATAATAATCCAGACAACAATTGGTTATCATGCGATATTACGCCAAATCCTAACACAGTGCGAGCAGATGGGCATTGGATCATGTACAATCTAGGAGCAAGACACGAACTACATCAATCTCAAATATGGAATTATAATGTAGAAAATGAAACAGATAAAGGATTCCAATCTGTAGCGGTAGACGTATCCGATGATGGTGTTACATGGACAGAATTTGGTTTATATCAATGGAGTTTGGCAACAGGGGAATCAGGTTACTCAGGATTCTCAGGTCCTCACTTTCAAGGAGAATATGCACAATATGTAATGTTCACTTCATTGGATGATACTACAACATGTAAAGGGATAGGAAAAGTAGCATTTACCGCAGTATTATGCCCTCTTGTAGACACACCCTGTGATGATGGTGACATCTACACATTGAATGATCGTTATGATAATAATTGTTTTTGTATTGGAAACCAAATTGAAGAGAATGAATGTTTAGATGAAAATTTGACATTAGGTGATTCTACACTTTACTCTGACATATTTAGTGCTGAAGTCTTTGTGAATTCAATAAGTAAAATAGCGAGTGATAATGTTGTCAGTTTTGTCGGTGGATCGTCGGTTATACTTAATCCAGGATTCGAAACTGAAGATAACACACTCTTTATAGCTACTATCGACACTTGTGAAACTGTTGAAGAAAGACAAGCTCAACTTGCATTAAGATCTGAGAGCATTGGTCAAAATAGACAAGATCAGGAAGAAACTAAACTTCTCAAACTGAAGGTTACTGAGATTGAAGATTCCGATTACCAAACCATCAAATTTTATATTCCAGAAGGTGGAGAAGTTGACATAGTAATTACTGACAATTCTGAAATGAAAGTATTTGATATTCTTTCACATAAATTCACAAATCAAGGCGTGTATGAGAAGAAAATCAGGACTAAGAAGTTTGACTCAGGCGTCTTCAATGTGTTGATGACTTATGATGGTCATACCATAAGGGAGAAGATTGTGGTGGCTCGGTAGAAAGAAGAATATATTATATGTTTTGATTTGTAATTGCCGCTTCTGCAGTTGTAGATAATTTCCTTATGGATGAATTCTTCGGTGGAGTATTTATTACTTGAATCTAAGAATTGTTTCCCCTCATCGTAAGAAATACCAAGCGTTCATATTTATTTTTGAGCTATACTTTATGCTCAATATATATTGCCAGCATTATTGTAAGTGTCAGACACCTTGGAGGTATACAGACACTTTTGTTCAATTATAATGGATGAAAATTCGGTAAGCACCTCAAAAAATGAGAACCGACATGTCTGACATCTCAAACAAACTCAACACCCACTATCAATATTTAATCACACTACCCCAAAATAATGATATCAAAGACCTGATTCTCCCTGCGCTACAAGAAATATCAAACAACTCGCAAGAAACTATCCTAGAAGAGATGCTAACTATGCTTGCCAAAGGTTTCAAAATCTATCAAGGTGATTTAGATAATAAACTCAAACGACTGTATGATGATTTAAAGAAATCTGACAGTATCTTGACTAGACATAGTAATGTGCTCTTAATGACTGTTAAGAAAGTTATTAAAAATATGCACTAGGCTACGCCGATATTCTAAATAATCAGCAAGTTAGAGTTGGTTCAACCTGAAAAATACTTATCAGCTATTGTTTTAAAAAGAATAGTACTCCCAGCTCTTCAAAACCTAAAATTCTCACTCTTTTTTGTAACGCAGCTACGTCAAAACTATTCTAAAATGATCTTTTGAACAGATCTCCCTTCATTACTATTAATGATCACCATGTAAATCCCTGACGTATAGTCGGACATATTAAGTTGAATTTCATCATAATTTTGATTTAGATTTTCATTGAGCTGAGATATCACATTTCTTCCCATTTGATCAAAAACATCAATTTTAGCAAATTTCAATCCTTGCAACTCAAGGTTGAATATGCCAGATGAAGGGTTAGGATATATATTCACATCTATCCCGATTGGGTCGACTTCATTCACATCCACAATATCGCCAGAAGTAAATGCAAATATAAATCCACCTCCAAAATCTGGTTCTAGTGTCTTCCACCCTGCATCATCGCCTCTCATTCTAATAAATCCATTTCCATCATTATTAGCCCACCATGAGATACCATCTTGGCCAGAATCTACCACTTCAAGATAGTAGCATCCGTTAAGTCCTGATATTGTGTCTAAATAATTCGTGTTAGCGCTCAATCCAAAAGTTCTAGATTTTAGTGTCGACCCATTTTCATCTTTTAAGTACCATTTTGTCTCGCCAGATGCTAAGTTTGTCCGCATGTTTATGATTATATCCCCATTGAAATGAGGAACCACTTCATAGTTACTGACTTTATTATTGTTTTTTGCATACTCATCAGTACTGCCATTAACTTCTATTATTTCAGCAAAAAATGAATTCCCTTGAGAAAAAACACCAGGTTCTATGTGTGGCAATTCGATTTCCATTTCTTCTAGATATTCAATAGTCCCTGACCATTCGTACATCTCTTCATTATTGCCTTCTACCCCATATTTTATCTTCATACTGGTAATAGGTTCTTTGCCATTATTTCCGATAATAATTTTGGGCTCTACACAAATAGGATTTAGTCTTCCATATTCTACGTAATCAGATGGTGATACTATTTGTTTTATGCTACCATCAGTTGAGAAATTAGCTTCTCCATACTTAGTCAACTGCACATTCACTATGTATCTACTGTCTCCTGTCGCGGGGTTCATACCATAATCGATAGTAAATTCTGAGTTATCTCCTACAAAATGCATTATTTCCTCTTCTTGTAAATCAGTAGGAGCACCCGGACACCACCCTGCTCTATCATATACCCATGTGCCTCCTTGCGGGGAGATTGGATTGAAAGAGCATTCCTTCACCACTTGCCATTCTATCTCTCTTGCACCTCCATCAATATTCACATTGTGTAATCTAGGAATAAACTCTCCTTCTTGCCCATGTCCTGTAGTTGCAACTCTGACTTTCATCTCTTCAACATCCTCCTCTACATTCACAATTCTAGGCTCCAGCCTTTGATCGCTTGAAATTTGGCCATAATTATTAGTTCTAAGCGGCCATACTTGATGAATATCCAATACATTTCTTGTTGGTGTACCTTCAATAAATTCAAATCTAATATCAATATCCTCCTGCCACTGCCCTCCTTTGTCCATTACAAGCGTCTTATTACCTTTCAAAATTGGACCAAAGTCTGTAACATCAAAAATCCATGTTTTCCCTTCAAAACCAAAATCTATTCCTATTCCATATGGAGTAACAAATGATAGCAACTCAAATTTCGCTGGGAATTTCTGATAATAAGTTAAAGTTTCTATCTCGATTAGCCCATCGGTTTCTATGTCATAAATATCAAATAACACTCCATCTTGATCATAAACAAAAACTTGATATCCTCCCCAATAATAGTATTCGTCAACCTTGACAAGGTCGGTTCCAACTACTTCATATTCCATGATCAAAGTAGGTGAATTCACTAAAGAATCAGTTGTGGTTACTGTCAAATTTGTACGATCATAATTGCCAGAATAAAAGGTAACATCTGGCCTAAACGATGACAAACTAAAACCTTTGAATATATCTTCTCCTCTATGCTGACGTCTGGTTATACTGGACTTAATCTGCCCATCTTCACCATTTGGAGATTGATCGAATACAACATTATCATCCATTCCGTCAAAATCATAAAACAACTTCAAATTCTCAAAATACGATTCTCCACCTGTAGGTCGTCTACTCATTACCTTTAGAATTTCGTCACTGCTCAATGCTTTATCGAATAACATAAAATCATCAATGTCTCCATAATAAGCGTTGCCCAAGTTTTTAGAAGTTCCTATGAACAGATCTTTTATATCTATAGCTCTTGTTAGCCCTGTTCCAGAATGCCAAAGTTCTCCATTTAAGTAGATGGACATATTACCAGTAACAGCATTTTTAGTAAACGCCCAGTGATTCCAGTTTTCGGTTAAGATTTCGAGGTCAACACTCTTATTTATTCGATCAAATCCAGAGACACTGCCTCCACAATCCCAGTATACCTGACTGTTAGACCATGGTAAATGGATATTCAATTGCCTATTGTTATTCAAGTCTTCAGAATATACTATTGTTGTATTTATTGGATTTTCATGCACCGTATTTTTTGACCAGAAAGCTACCGTTACCTCATTACTAATATCGTCAAGATGACTAGCAGAAGCTTCTATTTGACTATTATTAAAATCGATATATCCGTCATTGTTATTATATGCAAACGAGTTCGTCGGTGTCGCACTTGCTGTAGACGAGATATCCAAACTTTTACCATTATGTGTATAGGAGAATTCAACAACTACATTTTCATCATTATCAATCGAATAGTCATCTTGAAAAAACAATTTTGATTCTAAATCCGCTATTGAGGCATGATTATTATATACAGTCTCAAAATCAAGCTGATCAACTGACACATCAGCCAAATCAGACATTTCCGTCTGTGCTAATCTAATTTTGAGATAGTAAATTTCTTCTAACGGTGATTCCAGATCTAAGGATAACGCTCCTATCGAATTGACGCTAGTTATCTCAGACTTATCGATTAACATGTAACTTTTCGACACAGTGGATTTAGAAAACAAATATGAATCTACTGCATCTCCAGCCCCAATTATTATACTAGATTCATTGGAAATACTATTGATTTGAGTCCGCTCAATATCCCTTAGGTAATATGTGAATAAAGGATCCTCGCTATATTCGAATACATCATCTGTAAATCCACTAATTACATGGGATGGGTGTGTAGCTTTTAATGAGTCAACTCTTGAACTATCAATAATACTCGTATTACAACTGTAATCCCATTCTCCACAGCCTTTGTTTCTGTCATTTGTTGTAGATACTAATCCATCTTTGCACCTCATGGAGTAGTACATCAATATCTTTTCATAATCATTGTGATCTACATCAGGAAAACTAATTACAGAATCTCTAGTCGTAGAGTTATAATTAAATGCTTGTACATTAATGTCTCCTTGAGAAATACAATCAAAAGACATGAATGCGAATAAAATATAAATTGACGTTCTTAACATAGATATAGATTTTTTTATTTGCTAAAATAGCGATATCCCTGAGTTAATTGTAAGTTCTACAATGCTATTCTCTAGAATTATTATTCTAATCATGTATTTGGCAATCTTTAATGGCCCTAAATTGGATTTTTCTAATTTTTAGCTTGATGAGCAATATTCATTGTAGAGGCTTTTATATAAATGAAACATCCTCCATAGGCTGCCTCCTTTATAAATCTATAAGTGGCTGATAACAAACAATCTGAAGCAAGTCTTAATACATATATACACATTGTTTACAGTTAGCTTTTCTGTGCCATTATATACTTTTCATTGTCTTTAAAGTCTCATTTACATCCAATTACATACTGGATTTAAACCCTATCAGCTTGTTTTCCCTTTTCATATAAAAAGATTTTTTTATTGTTACAATCACATTCAAACTACTCTCTACTTCTGTATATCTTCTGTACTCCTTCCCAACTAATCGCATATAGATGTTTATCGATTGGATGATGCTGAATTGGGCTTAAATTTATTTTCTTCTTGGTATAAATCCCTATTTGTATATTTAACATACTACTACATAGTGGCACTCCAAGAGAACTAGCAAGTCCGTTAGTTGCTTCCAAATTTTCAACATCCCCTCTGTATTTAGGAAATAGATTAAAAGGTTTCAAGCCTTGAAATTCTATGACACTATACTTAATTAAGACAAAATCAGTCTGAATATTCATCCAAACCTCTATTGATTATACACATTATTATGAGCTATTATCTATTTGGAAGTTTGATCAATAAACTCATCCACATCTTTTTTGAGTTTTTTAATGGATGGTTTATGAGTGTACATCATATGTCCAGCTTCATAATATTTCATAATGATATTTTTTTTCAATTCAGGTTTTAAGCCCATATGATTGATAGAATGTTATACTGCATAGAAAACAGTAGCCAAATCATAATACCCATTAAGAATTAGAATTTTAAGGTTTGGATTTCTTTTCATAGCAGAAGTCATATCTGGCAAAGTGCTAACTGCCACTTGTGCATCCCAAATAACATTTCCATTATGTTTCCAATCCCATTTAAAGTCTTTTCTGGAACCTATACTAGTCGTATAAGTCAAATCTTTACGAACGTTTAAATCATTATACAAATAATCCTTAAAGGCGGAAATATAGGGTGTAGAAATTGCGTCACCTTGAGGATCTGTTAACGCACGCTGTGATAATAGATCTTCATTAATACCTGTAAATCGCGAATCAAGCCTACCGACAGTTAAACCTTCTGTTCTAAATAATTCTTGAAAATATTCGTCGTTAGTAACACGGGCTAAATCATATTTTAAGGTACTAGGCAAAGTAGACTTGGAGTCTATAGTAGAAAAAGTCATGATTTCTTAGTCCATAATTGTTAGCTACGAATCTTTGTATTTTTCCATTTAAGTTTTCCGCTTTGCGATTGGTTAATCCATCAGAAAAGAAGAAGATAATATTTTCTTGGTGCTTGATGAGCATCTTTCTTATAAACGATGAAGCTT
>JBLHWH010000289.1:0-6652 GCA_047628935.1 Halioglobus sp.
AAAAAAGATCCGAATACCGACCTTTAGGTTGGAAAAATTTTGGCGAATGCTCCATCCGCTTGCGGTGGGGTAGTCAAAATTTAGGATCTTTTTTACTCATAACATAATACTGTGTAAAATAAATTGAGACAAAATAATAGATGTTGAAAACATATAAATAGGAAATCATTCAACCATAACAGACTTAGTCGAAAAAGAGTAGAGAAATTGAGAATTGAAATATTTATCTCTTTTAAATAGTGGTGTCCGATAGAGATACTGAGATCAAATATTTACCGGACAGCCGAATTTCAAAATTTCAACTAAATACGCCTAGAAGTAGTCATAAATCTTAAAAATCCCTAATAAATTGGATAATTCGGTGTTGAAAATGCTTTTTTATCGGATAACCGAAATTCGGCTTAAGCTCCAAAATTAGAGAGGGGGTTCTATTTTTGAAATTAAACTTCTTCTGTCTGGTGAAAGGAAATAGAAGTTGTATCCTTCCCTGCATTCAAGTAGTATTTGCATCAAAGAAAATCAGAATTTCTAAAATTTAAGCGGACATCACTACTTTTTAATCTGTAATTTACTCATCTACCCAACGTTGATTCTCCATCTATTAATGAAGTTAGTTGTGTAGTCTTTCCAAACCCAACTAGAGGGTTCGCCAAAGTAACTTTTGAATCTGAAAGAGAGATTGAAGTAAGTATTAATATGTATAATTATAATGGGGTCAAAATACTAGAATAAAGAGAATGTTTTCACCATGGACTAAATATCAAAATATTGGATGAGCAGGCCAGGCGTTCCCCAAAGGAGTCTATTGGCTGGAAATTAATGGAGAAAGTTATTTGTCGAATAGTCAAAAAATAGTTGTGTTTTGGATTGCAGTAAGGGTACTAATCTTTAGATATATTTGACGAAATACGATTGAAGTGATTTAAGAATATATGGTTGATTTATATGTTTGCATTCTTGTTAATTGATCCCTTTCAAATTCTACTTAACCTTAGATCCCAAATCACTTCTTTGTGATTATTATCATTAGTTTTGCAATTGAAATTATTCTATATGACCAAGGTCCGAAAAGCCGCTGTTAACTTCATTTTTATCACAGTTCTTTTAGATATAATTGGCTTTGGTATTATCATACCAGTACTTCCTGGGTTACTTGAAGAAATGAAGGGTATAAACGCGAATGAAGCCGCTGTTTACGGAGGCTATCTTTTATTTGCTTTTGCGATCACTCAATTTTTGTTTTCACCTTTTATGGGGAATCTCAGCGATCAATACGGACGTAGACCTATTATTCTACTTTCTCTATTTGGATTTGTGATTGACTACCTCTTGCTGGCAGTGGCTCCGACATTTGTATGGCTGGTTATAGGTCGATTGGTGGCAGGTTTTTTTGGAGCGAGTTACTCCACAGCCAATTCTTACATAGCGGATATCAGTACGGACGAGAATAGATCAAAAAACTTCGGTATGATGGGTGCAGCGTTTGGTGTTGGATTCATAATAGGTCCATTATTAGGTGGACTATTAGGAGAGATCGGACTTCGAGTACCTTTTTATGTTGCAGCTGGTTTAACATTTATCAACCTTCTGTATGGGTACTTTATACTTCCAGAGTCTTTGGCGTTGGAAAATAGAAGGAAGTTCGAATGGAAAAAAGCAAATCCTATCAGCACATTAAAGAAGATAGGAACGTACAAGAGTATCGGGTATTTATTGCTTGCTTTTTTCATAATAAATCTTGGTTCGCATGCAGTACAAAGCAATTGGACATACTTTACAATGTATAAATTTGATTGGAGCGAAGGAATGGTGGGTGCTTCTCTCGCAGTCGTGGGAGTATTGGTAGGTGTCGTGCAAGCGGTGGTAGCTCAAAAAGCGGCGGATACTATAGGTGTAGGTCGGAGTATTATAGTCGGATTTGGGCTTTATACTATTGGTATGTTTTTATTTTCGATAGCAAGTACTACATGGATGATGTTTTTGTTTTTGATTCCATATGCATTGGGAGGTGTAGCTATGCCTAATCTTCAGGCATTTATGGTAAGCAAAGTGTCTCCAAAAGAGCAAGGTGAATTGCAAGGAGGACTTACAAGTTTAATCAGTCTCTCTACCATAATCGGGCCTTTAATGATGACGCAGATATTCTTTTATTTCACTTCAGAGAAAGCATCTTTTCAGTTTGCTGGAGCACCATTTCTACTCGGTGGAATTTTAATGCTAATCAGCTTTCTAATTGTCTTTTTTGTTCTTAGAGAAAAGGATGTCAACTGAATAGTCCTAAACCGGCTATTTGCTTTGAGGATGTATTTTAACTCACCATTATACAGTGATCAAGTGGTTTGTGATGCAGACGCGTAGATCAGTGCAGCAAATGGAACATTTGTAGGCTGATTCAGTAAATCAAATCAATTGGCAATGTTTTTGAATAGTTAGATATTATAATTGTAGTATTTTAAAGTCTTTTTGTCCTTACATAACTGCTCTTAGTCCATAATTTTAAACTGAATATTCTTTAGAGCGTTATATTTAGGAATCTAATATTAAAATAATGAATCAATTTTTTAAGTTTTTTACAGCATCTTGCTTAGGCGTTTTTGCAGCGATTGCTATTATGGGGCTAGTCTTTGCAAGTTTCCTTGGGAGCATGGCAGGAAACAAACCAATAGTACCGAAAAACACTGTTCTTGAGTTAGATTTTTCTTCTTTTATTCCTGAAAAAACGGGTAATGTAGAATCCAGTGCCATGAGTTTTGAACAGACTGATAAGCTAGGACTCAATAGCATAGTAGCTTTGTTAGATTATGCAGCAACAGATGATAAAGTGAAAGGTATATTGATCAAAGGAGGTGGAGTAAATGCCGGTCAAGCCACTGTTTCGACGATCAGGGATGCATTATTGAAATTCAAAGAGACAAAAAAATTCGTTTATTCTTATGCTGATTTTTATAGTCAGTCTGGATACTTTTTAGGCTCAGTTGCCGATTCAGTTTACCTCAATCCTAACGGAATGGTGGATGTGAAAGGATTCGCTACTATGATTCCGTTTTTTAAGAATGCAATGGACAAAGTAGGTATAAAGATGAATATATTTTATGCTGGTAACTTCAAAAGTGCTACGGAGCCTTTCCGTAGAACAGAGATGAGTGAGTCAAATAAAATTCAAACGAGAGAATTTTTGACGAGTATGGTTGATCAATATAAGGACCTAGTATCTGTGTCTCGAAATATGTCACCTGATGATTTAGATCAAATAATGACGGATTATAAAGGAAGAGATGCTAAATCTTCTCTTGCCGTTGGCCTAGTTGATAAAATTGTTTATTGGGATGAAGTTGAAGCTACTTTGAGAAGAGAATTGGATATCAAGTCTGATAAAAAGATAAAATTAAAATCACTTACTGAGTATAACTCTGCAGTTACATTACCAAAAGGATCAAAAGCAAAAGAGAAAATAGCTGTTGTATACGCAGAGGGTACTATCTCATATGGAACGGATACTAAAGGATCAATAAGTGAGGCAAAATACCTTAAGATCTTAGAAAAGGTTAAAAATGACGATGATATCAAAGCCATGGTATTAAGAGTAAACAGTGGCGGAGGAAGTAGCATTACTTCTGATATCATATGGAGAGCAATAGAAAATATAAAAGCGGTTGGTAAACCTGTGGTTGCATCTTTTGGTGATTACGCGGCATCGGGTGGATACTATATAGCTGCGGGAGCGGATACCATCGTTTCTGCACCCAACTGTCTTACCGGTTCTATAGGTGTATTCATGATGTTTCCTAATCTGACAGAACTGATGAATGATAAACTTGGTGTCAACTTTGATGAGGTGAAAACCCATCCAATGGCAGTCGGTTTGTCACCAACTAAAGATCTGACGTATGCTGAAAAGGAGCTTCTCCAAAAAGGTACCAATGATGTCTATGAGCAATTTCTGAATAGGGTAGCAATTGGAAGGGGAATGACAAGAGACGAAGTGCATGAAGTAGCTCAAGGAAGAGTTTGGACAGGTACAAAAGCATTAGATCTAGGTCTTGTAGATGTGATAGGTGGTCTCGACGATGCTATCAAATTAGCTGGTGAGATGGCTGGTTTAGAGGATTACAAAACCAAAGAATATCCAACAATCAAAGAGACGTTCTTAGATCAAGTTGTCAAAGGAATATCTGAAACAAATAATGTACAAGCTTCTCTCGGTATCAACATTGATAAATCAGATCTAGAGATGGTAAGACATTACAAGGAAGTGAAAAATTTATTGCTGGATAGAACACCTCAGGCTAGGCTTCCATTTATACTAAAGGTGGATTAGGACATTGCAAAATCAACAAAGATACAAGTGGATAGAAAGAGTTGTGTTATTCATTTCTGTTGTGCTCTGTTTGATGTTATTTGTTCAGGATCGATCATTATTACTTGATAGTCTTAATGTAGCTAGAAACATTGGCGAACGTTCTTATGCGGTCCTTATCAATCCTCTTAGCTATGAACAGAGTGCACCATTATTATTCCTATGGGCTAGTAAGTTCCTAGCTTTATTATTTGGGATGTCTCATTATTCTCTTCGGTTATTACCTCTTATAACAGGATTAGCCTCCCTTTTCTTATTTGCTGATATTTCAAAGAAAGTACTTAAATCTCCATTTTCTATTATTGCATTATTTTGGTTTGGGACGCATCAGTTAGTCGCTAGATATGCTACAGAATATAAGCAATATATGATTGATGTATTTGCAACACTATTAATCATCTGGGTAGTAATTAAAATTGGTGAAATCAATAAAGAGAATTGGTGGAAGTTAGCACTTGGAGGGTCTATAGTTATTTGGTTAAGTATGCCTTCTGTTTTTGTGTTGATATCAGCTTTAGTTTATTTTGGTATTACTAATATAAAGAAAAGTAGTTCAATTTCGCCTTTACTGTGGCTGGCAGGATTTATAGGATTGAGTTTTATAGCGAACTATCTGATCATGCTACGGCCAACTATTGGAAGTGACCATATGCAAAACTTTCATAACAGCTTTTTTTTAGAAGGAAATATATTAAATCTAGATTCTCTAGCCCATGATTTTGGATTGATCGTAGGACAAGCAAGAATGATAGTTGGTAAATCTGGTCTTGCAATTGGTGCGGTATTGCTGTCGATTATTATTTCTGTTTTCATTTCTATTAAACAAAAACGGTATGAAATAATACTTTTCATTTTGCCAATAGTCGGTGCTTTTGGCGCATCGTTATTTGGCAAATATTCTATACTAGAACGATTGATGTTATTTTCTCTGCCTCTATTTATCCTTTTGGTGATGATGGGAATAGAGTATGTTTATCAAAATGCATTGCTGAATAAAGCTTACTTGTCAAAAGGAATTCTAGGAATATTAGCATTAGGATTGATCGTGGGATTTTACGAAAAACAATCGTTTAAATACATGTTTTATCCTTTCGAGCATGAAGATAATAGGTCCTCTCTTCTTTATATTTCCAATCATCAGGAAAACGAGAGAGAGATTATCTGCACGCAGCATGCAGTACCTGCATTTGATTATTACACTCGCTATGATATTAACTATAAAGTCTTGAACGTTGGCTCCAGTATTCCAACAAAATATAATACAGATATAAAAGCATTGGCTTTAGAGAGATTAAATCATGAGGAAAAAGTTTGGATTTTAGCCAATCATTATCAAGAACATGATATTGAAAATTTAATCTCAAGTTTAAGAGAAGTAGCTATAATAGAAAATAGCTACAGAGCAAAAAGCTCGGCAGCTATAATTATTTCTACAAAGGGTCTATCCAACAAATAAAAGAGTGGTTTGAGTTGTTTAAATTGAGAAAGAAAACTACACACGCATTCTGCGGGTACAACTACATTTGGTCACAATATTATAATACTCTACCAGAACAACATAATAAATCGGTTTTTGGAAGGCCTCTCATTACAATTATTCTTTTTTGGTGGACACGTATATAGTTTTCAAAACGGATCTCAAAATTGAAAAACTCTTTAGTTTCTCTAAAACTCTTTGTTGTTGGTACAAATATAGTATAAAACATATTACTAAAAAGCGCAATATGTAATTTTTTCATATTTTTATTTATTGATATGATGTTTTACTTTATATAATATAATATAACTAATTGAAGATTAATATTTTAGAATAAAAAAATATTATTGTGATGGAAGAAAAAATAAATTAATTATTTTTTAGGAAGTACATGGAATGGGCTGAAATTTAAATATTGAGGGGTAAACGCAGTCGACAGACCACAAAAAAAATCCGCTCCAGAGAAATACATCTCCGGAGCTTCACATTGAAAGTTTGTTAAAAATCACTAAATTGTTTTTAGGCTTAATTTTTCGGTTTCTACAAGAAACGAAAAACGTTAGGACAAACTGTATTGGCGGGCTATTTTTCGGTTTCTACAAGAAACGAAAAACGTTAGGACAAACTGTATTGGTGGGCTATTTTTCGGTTTCTACAAGAAACGAAAAACGTTAGGACAAACTGTATTGGCGGGCTATTTTTCGGTTTCTACAAGAAACGAAAAACGTTAGGACAAACTGTATTGGCGGGCTATTTTTCGGTTTCTACAAGAAACGAAAAACGTTAGGACAAACTGTATTGGCGGGCTATTTTTCGGT
>JBLHWH010000290.1:0-6394 GCA_047628935.1 Halioglobus sp.
GGTCGGTATTCGGATCTTTTTTGTGATAAGGCGTTTTTATGCAAAAACATCTTTTTATGACTCCGACGCAAGCATCGGAGAATTTAAGTATTAAAAAATTATAGGGCTACCCATTTAGAGCGCAGAACATTAATAATCAATGATGCTTTTATGAATCAAAATTTCAAGAAAACACATATAAAGTCAATGATATTAAGGCTTTCCAATGATTGTTAAAATAACATTTCGAGACGTAAATGGGTAACCCTAAAAAATTAATTATTGTACTAATAAATCTGAAGCTGTTGATTTAATTAATTAAGAAAAACAAGAGTCAATTGTTGCAGGAATCATTGGCGCTATCAATGGAATTGATGATTAAAAATGGCTTCAATATTTATGCTTAAGTCTAGTTCATCATTCTGATTACTGGATAGCTAAAACAGCCATTAATTGTTTGACAAATGTTGCTCTATTGCATAGGAATATCGAAGAAGAAAAAGCTTTTAAAGAGTTCGATAAGATTAGTAATAAAAAATTAGAAAGAGAAATAGATATAGTAAAAGAAGACTTAACCATATTTACAAAAAATTAGTAGTTGCCACCATACAAAACAATCATTTAGGTTCATAGATTAATTGTTAAAGGATTGCATAATCTCTCAACTTAAAATCATCTAGATTAAGCACTTCCAATTATTCTTTTCTATACCAACCCCTTCTTTCTGCTTCTAATAAATTCGAAGCCCCATTAGGCGGACTGCCTATACTATCTCATCGGCTGTCTCAGTTTGATCATTTTCTGTTGCACACGAGACTAAAGTCCCAAAACATAAAAAAGACAAATCAAAACCAAGGGAAAACCACTAGTGACAAGTATTTTCCTTTTATGGTTTCCCCTCACTAATTCTATTTTATACTTATTATATTTGTCAGAGAATGTAAGCAAGGAGCTTTTGTACTTCAAATCCCCTCCTTTATAAATTTATATTAATCTGATCAGATAGTATATGAGTTACTATTTATTATTTTATTATACATTATAAATAATACACATGTATTCTCGTAAGTATTGTGTATTATCGTTACGAATATGATAATTATTGAAGCTTTTTGTGCCTTTGACAAAAGGTATTAAAAGGCAATAAGATTCACTCGTATTCATTAACTATCATTTATGTCCATTAATATTACAGATTTTAAAAAAGACAAAATATAAAAGATCAACTATGAAAAAGTACATTTTACTTACATTAGCTTTGATAGCAATTCTATCCACTTCTGCCTCAGCTCAAGACATTCTACTACTTAAAACAAGTGGTAAGGTAGTTATAGGAGACACATCTATGATCAGTACTCCTGGTGCATACAACTTATACGTGCAAAATGGAATTCTTACTGAAAAAGTAAAGGTAGCTCTTAGAAGTGCTTCCGAGTGGTCAGATGATGCATTTACCCAGACTCCTACCCTAGCAGAAGTGGATGCATCTATTATTAATCATAGCCACCTGCCAAATATACCATCCGCTGAATCACTTGTGAAAGATGGTTACGAACTACAAAGTATGGATGCTAAACTACTTGCACAGATAGAATGGCTTTGGCAGCACACTATTAAGATAGATGCGGAAAACAAAAAGCTAAAAAAAGAAATAGCTGATATTAAGGCATTGATAGAAGTGAATAATCCGGAGTAAGGAGCATTCATCTTTGTAAACCTATTTCTAGGTACAAATTATCAACCTTCATTTTTCAAAACAAAAATAGACTATGACACACTTCATCTCAAGGTGCTGCTGTTACGCTATATTACTCTTATGCTCCGCCACCATTATTTCTCAACCAGATACTATTGTAATCGGTTTTGGTGGATATGATGGTGTATTTATCACCGCCAGCGGCGATTCTGAAGAGAGCAATCCAGAAAAATCTATCAATCAAGATGGATACCTGCCTAATCTGAATGCCGCAGCAAGATTTCTATCTCAAGCCTCTCTTGGTTATAGCTACACCGATACAGAGACAGTCACTCTGATGGGCATTGAAGATTGGATTACCGATCAAATGGAAAATAAACCAATGCCATTTACACTGAAAGATAAAGTCATTGAATACAGACAATTCGTAAGAGACAGTATTAATGATCAGGAGGCGGGCAGCTCCAGTAGAATGTGGGATTACGCATGGTGGCAATACCATATGACATCCACTGATGCACTAAGACAAAAAACAGCTCATGCGTTAAGTGAAATTATTGTCGTATCTGAGAAATCTCCTTTTGGGAATAATGGCCTCGCACTCTCTGATTACTATGACATATTACTCAATAATGCATTTGGAAATTTCCGAGATATCATGCAAGATGTTACGTATCATGCTTCTATGGGAGTGTACCTTACCTACCTCAATAATCCAAAAGCTGATACAACAATAAATCAATACCCTGATGAGAATTATGCTAGAGAATGCATGCAATTATTCACTATTGGTCTCTATGAACTCAACAATGATGGAACTCGTATCTTAGACAACGAGGGTGACCCAATAGCTACTTACGACAATGAAGATATACTAGAATTTTCAAAGATATTTACTGGACTAACTTGGGCAGATAGAGATCAATTTGGCAGAGGTGCATATAAAGACACCAGTTACTTAGCTGAAATGGTCATGTGGAATGACTACCATGAACCAGGAGTCAAAAACTTACTTAATGGATTCCAAGTTCCTGATAGAGATCCAATTGATGGAGATGCTGATATATCAGATGCATTGGATAATCTATTTAATCACCCTAATGTAGGACCGTTCATAAGTACTTTGCTTATACAAAGAATGGTGACTTCAAATCCTTCTGCAGACTATATTGGCAGAGTCGCGACTTCATTCAATGATAATGGGCAAGGAATACGTGGAGACATGAAAGCTGTATTAAGAGCCATTCTTTTAGATCCAGTAGCCAAAGCTTGTGATTCTGGCGATGATCCACAATTCGGTAAACTTCGAGAGCCCTTTTTGAGATACATCCAGATCAATAAGGCATTCAATGCTAGTACTACAAGTGGTGACTTCAGAAATGATATGGATTACATATATCAGTTTATCGAACAGAAACCACTTGCTTCTCCTAGTGTATTCAACTTCTATCAGATGGATTATCAGCCACTTGGCCCAGTAAATGATGCTGACCTCTTCGCTCCTGAGTTTCAGATCACCAATAGTCAGACCATCTCAGGATGGATTGATGGATTGTATCGATTTGTAGTTGGAGAAAATCTTGCTGACGAATATGACCTCTACAGTGGAGAGCCAAATGAGAACTACGACGATGAGGTCACAACGATCGACTTAACTACTGAGATGACCATGACAAATGATGACGAACTTCATATACTCGTAGATCGTCTTAATCTTTTACTCGCCCAAGGGAGATTAACTCAACCAACAATTGAAAAAATAATAACGGCAATAACTAACTTCGATAACGAGGATGAAGACGATATGGAGTTGAGAGTCAAATTGGCTATCTACTTAGTCATGTCATCACCAGAATACCTCATCAATAGATAAATACTATGAGTAAAAGAAAAATATCAAGAAGATCATTCCTTGGAGAAGCGAGTTGTGCAGCTATTGGATCAACAGCTTTCTTATCCTCATTCTTAAATCTAGGAATGATAAATACCCTATCCGCTAGGCCACATATCATATCTAACACCAATGATTACAAGGCTATGGTTTGTATCCTTCTTGCAGGAGGAGCGGACACTTACAATGTCATAGTACCTACTGAGAGCACAGAATATGCAGACTACCAAGCCACACGAGGTGATCTCGCACTTGATAAAGATGCAACTGATCCAACTCAATTATTAGATCTAGACTATGATGACAATGGAAGAACTTTCGCTGTACATGCAGGGATGGATAAAGTTCGTGATATGTTTGATGGTGGACACTTATCCTTCTTAGCGAATATTGGAACACTCGTCGAGCCAATAGCCAATAAAACAGAATTCGATGCAGGGATTAAGAAGCTTCCTCTAGGGCTTTATTCTCATAGTGATCAGATCATGCATTGGCAGACATCCGTACCACAAAGCAGGTCTGCAGTTGGCGTAGGAGGTCGAATGGCAGATATCTTACACGATATGAATACGATCTCTAATGTATCGATGAATATCTCATTGGCTGGTAAAAACAGATTCCAAACGGGTAATCAATATCAAGAATATTCTATTAGTAATAGCACAACTGCCGCTAATATTGGTTTCGATGGCTTCCCTTCTTATTGGGGTGATTCTGGCATTCTAAATGATGCAAAAAACAACGCCATTAGCAATATAGTAGAGCAAGAATATGGCAATATCTTCGAACAGACGATGGGCTCACTAACCAAGCAAACAGGAGAAAGTATAGAGATTTTCGAGGCAGCATTTGCCAACATTGTACCCTTGAACACAACTTTTTCTGATAATAACTTATCTAATGACCTTAAAAAGATAGCTGAAACGATAAGTGTAAAGTCCCATCTGGGAACAAACCGTCAAATCTTTTTTGTAACTATTGGAGGGTGGGATCATCATGACAATGTACTTGGCAATCAGAATGTGATGCTACCAATAGTAAGTAATGCTTTATCAGAATTCAATGATGCATTGACGGAAATAGGAATGCATAATGATGTTGTAACGTTTACAATTTCTGATTTTGCTAGAACGCTGACATCCAATGGCAATGGATCAGACCATGCATGGGGTGGAAACCAAATGATAATGGGTGGTCCAGTCAATGGAGGTCAAATATTTGGAGATTTTCCTTCTTTAGCTCTAGACGGTAATGACTTAAACCTATCCAGTAGGGGAAGAATATTACCTACAACATCGGTGGATGAATTCTATGCTGAAATTGCACTTTGGTTCGGAGTATCTCCCAACGACTTGGACTATATACTTCCTAATCTATGCAATTTTTATTCTAGTTCTAATTGTACTCAACCGCCAAGTATGGACTACAGTCCGCTAGGTATGTTTGCTTAACCCACAACTAAGATCAACTAAGATCAACTAAGATGAAAAATAAAATATATACATTCTTCGTGGCATTACTCCTTCCATTGATAGGCGTTAGTCAGATCTGCCCAGGAGAAGAAGGAAAACTTGAATGGGAAGCCTACTTTGGCACATTTGATGACGAGATCGGACACCTTACAGCCCAATACAAATATCCTTCAACACCGGATGCAGTCAAGACTGTATACAAAACTCAGACTCCTATCAACTATGCCACAGACTTTGGTGGAAGATTGAGAGGGTATATAAATGTAGATGAGGCTACAGATGCTACATTCAACATTACGGGTGATGATGATGTCTACTTCTACTTAAGTCCTGATAATGAACCAAATAACAAAGAACTTCAAGCATATATCACAGCATCTGCAAGTATAACGGATCATGATAAATATCCTACACAAACGTCAGTGGAAATCAACTTACAACCAAATATCAATTATTATTTCGAGCTATTATATGTTGAAGACAGTGGAGGTGATCATGCCTCTTTATATTGGAAAACTGATTTAGTTGATACTGCAAATTGGAACCTGATTACTGCGGATTTTCTAATAGGTGTAAGTTGTCTTGAAGCTGAATGTCCAGCAGAAAGTACTCCATGTGACGATAATAACGGTTCGACAGAAAATGATCTAGAAGATGGATATTGTAATTGTTCTGGTCAACCGACTACTACGAATGAATGTATAGGAGAAAGAGGAAAATTAGAAGCTTATCGATTTGAGAATATTCCTGGAAGTGATATATCCGCATTGTATGAAGCCCCTAACTTTCCGGGAGTTCCTGACTATGGATATATGCTACCTCAATTTTCTAGACCATACGCAAATAGCATAGACAATTTTGGAGTGCAAATTCAGGCATATATCTCTGTCCCTGTAACAGGAAATTATAAATTTAATGTAACGGGTAATGACAATACTGTGCTTTTCATAAGTTCAGACGAAACTCCTGAGAATAAGCAAGCGCACCAAGCTTTAGTTTCTGGCAATTCAAATATGGTACAGCATGATAAGTATATATGGCAAAGCACAGGAAACATCAACCTTGTTGCAGGACAATACTATTATATAGAATTAAATTTCAAAGCGGGAACAGGAAGTGATCATTATTCTATATTTTGGCAATCTCCATTTACTGAACCTGATACTTGGAAAAGAATTCCGGCAACCTATTTCTATGATTATGGATGTGAAGTAGCTTGTATTCCTGAAAATACGCTATGTGATGATGGTAAACCATTCACCAATAGTGATATGTATAACGACAATTGTGAATGTGTAGGAACTCCTTGTTCTGGACCAGATTGTGATAGCCCATTGGCTAATTATGTTCCATATG
>JBLHWH010000291.1:0-6368 GCA_047628935.1 Halioglobus sp.
GAATATTGTTATCGCTTTAATAGAAACCTTATGAAAATAGGAATTTTTGAAAATCTAATTTCTAGAATGGTGGCACATCAGCCAAAAACATACGCAGATATAAAGCATAGTTAAAAGCCCTGTTCAGTACCTTAAAATATTCATTGTTCATTTTACTGTTCTCAATATTAGCTATAAGTTGCAGTAAAGAGGACTCTTCTTTATCACAAGAAAATGCTTCAAGTAATGAAGTACATGCACATGAACATACATCCGAAGAAAATACGACTCGGGCTGGTGAACCAGAAATACCTTTAATTAGATTAGAGGATCATGATTTGTACAACACTTTAAACCCAATTTTACCAGACAAATTCACGGCTCCAGAAATTGAAAAACTTGAGAAAGGTTATGTATGGACATACGCATTTGAGGGGCAAGTAGTTTACACAATAGATTTTGAGTATACGGCAACATCAATAATAAAACTCTTAGTAGATTCAGATACAGACAATAATATAAAATCAATTAATCTAATAGAGACGGTAATAAAAACTAATAATAATTCTATTAGTTTACACAATATAGAAATAGAAAAAGTATTAATTTACACACCAGATAGTGATAGAAAAGGAAGTTGGAGTAGAAATCCAGATGATTGTATGGAAATTGTGTTTGGAACAACAGGAGGCGGTATTGGAACTTTTGGAGACCCAACAACAGGTGGAGGTGTTTCGACACATACTAATATAGGAATTGCAACCCCAAATGGAGGTGGAACGACAATATACGACACAGGAGACGGTCATTTAATTATTATAGTATGTGGATGTCCACCTCATCATGTAGGTGGATCGGGTTCACAAAATTGTGTGTGTGGTCTTGGAGATCAGATCATAATAGTGAAGAAGGATAATAATTTTAAAGATAACTCAAATAGTTCTAGCACAAGAGATCAAGAGTATTGGGATTGTGTAGAATCATTAATAGGCTGTCATATGTTAAATGATTATGACATTGCTCAACAAACATTAATGCATTGTCATGGGGTGTATGATGTAAATGATACAGGTCCTCAATCTGGCAATGATGGAACTAATCAATTTATTGGACCTGAATTTTGTGATGACTGGGTTGATTATCAACAACAATGCTTAAATGGAAGTACTTCCCAATCAGGAGTTTATCAACCTTGGTCTCATTTTATGGTGGATAATCCTGATGCATTTTTTAATATCATTGCGGCACTTCCTGAATGTGTGTCGACAGAAGATCTTGGAAGTATAGATAATGGTAATGGATCAAACGGATCAAATGATAATTCAGAACTAATAGAATGCGTAGATATAGCATATGAAGCATTTATAACTGAATACGGATTGGAATTGACGAAATTTGAAGAGACTGCAATTAAAGATGCGGCGGTTGCGAGTGAAGCGTGTGATTCGAATTTTGTGGATATAGGGTGGGTAGCTTTAATAGAATATAATCATACTTTTCTGTCTATTTATCAAGATTTTGAAACTACAAATTCAAGTTATTATATTTCCACATATGGATATGAAAAATATTATGAATTATTAAGTTTTTATAAGGAATTAGAAGAAGGCCTGTCAAATGTAGCTCCCGAAATTGTTCCCGTTTATATACTGAAAAAAATTGCAGAAGCGGGAATTGGTGCATTAACTGATATTGGACTACAACTTGTAATGGAATATTGGATGGGAGATCACAATTCTTTTGCAGATGCCTGGACTAATTTGGAAATTAATAAATTTCAAGTCGCATCTTCAGCAATGGAGGCTATATGGAAGAACAAATATGCTTCTATTCTTGGATCTGCGTTTGTCGACGGGATGACCTATATAACTACAACAAGTGAAGAAGACTTTTCTTGGAATGAATTTGGAACTCAGATAGGATTTGGAGCTATATCAGGATTTATTGGTGACAAAGCAGGGGAATATATTCAAAGCTTTTCAAAATACTTTATAAAGTATGGACCTGAGGTTCCAACTAAGAAATTACAGGAATTAAATATTGATCAATTCTTTTTTAAATTCAAAGATTTTAGAAATCTGTTTATCCACCATATGTGGCTTAATAACTGTGCTGTTTGTCGTGGTGCATTATTAGAGGCTGTTCAAAAATATGGAAGATATGCAGATGATGCTATAGTGTGGGTAAATAATAATGGCGAATTAAATGGGCCTTTAGATTTTAAGAATATTATCAGTGATTTAGGTATTCAACTAAAAACTATATCTCATGCTGATAATTGGAGTAATTTTAAGTCAAAGGTCAAAAATGGACTTAATCAATTAAATACAGCAATTGCCAATGGGGATGTTACTACAGGGAGGCTAGATATTATGATGCCGGACAATCTAAGTGGTAACTTTGCTCAATGGAAAGATGATTTATATGCAGAATTAATAAATCATCCAGATTTTATTGAATATGAAGACTTAAATGTGGTCATAGGTTCATTTTTAGAATAATTAAAATGATACGAAAATTTATTAACTGGAAGAAAAACATTAAGCCCATTTCGTGGAATGGGCTTAATGTTTACTTTGATCTGGAAACAGTTCATTTTGCTACTTATTGGGAGAGGCTTTGTGAAATAATTTTATCTGATAATAATTTCATTCTGTATGATGAGTTTCTTACACTTTCAAAAAGTAAGACTACTAATACAGAACTTAAAATAAGGCAAAAAAAATTCAACCCAAAAAAGTCTCCTCTAAGTGGGCAAGATACTTATGTTAGTTTCAAACATTTAAAAGTAAGAAGGAGAAAGTTAGAACAGCTATTATTTATGATTAATGTTAAAAATATAAGTCCTAATATAATTTCGCAAGTAATGGCTATCAATGGTGTTAGATTAGCGTATTTTTATAATCCTTATTTTAGATTATGGGAAAATAGAAAATCACCAGATAGTTATTACTATTCTGGTGGATTGAAGAAATATTATAATCCTTTAATTGGTGAGAAAGAAATCGATATTTCTGAAAGACCTGGCCGATATACTGTATGTGATAAATTCACTTTTAATGGAGGTTCAGAATACTGGATACATAAAAGTTTGGTTAAAGAATCTGAATTATTGAATTTACCTTTTGATATACAGCTTAATGAAAACAATGACGTATATCACATCAAACTTTTTGAGCTAAATGAATATTGGAATGATGATGCTCAGGAAAAGATTAACCTCATTAGAAAAACTCTTAATGTAGATAAATAAAATGAAAATGAAAAGTATACTTTTTTTATTGATATTTGTTCAAGTTAGTTCTTTCTCTCAAAGTAAGAATACGGTGGAACAAGAATTAAATGAACTGTTTGGAGAAGAATTTTCATCACAATCTCTAGGAATTAGAGTGCATGAAAGGGTTGATAAACTTGGTGCAAAATACAATGAATATAGTACAATATTAGAGGATGATATACTAGTTGAAGTTTTTGAATACTTTGAAGATGAATACAAAAAATACAAATCTTTATTAGAAGAGGATAAAACGGGGCTACTCAAACTAGGCACGGGAGAATTTTCTGATTTATTTGTCTTTAAAGATGAAGAAAATAGATTTTCAGCATTGGTAATTTCAAAGATAGGAGATACTTCTTTTTATACCCAGGGAGTCATTTATATTCAAAATGGATTACTCTTCAAACTGACGCTAATGACAAGTAAAGAAGAAGTATTTTCAAGGTTAACTGAAAAATATTCTAAACAGTTTATGAAGGTATAAGACGGGTGCATTTCGGATTGAAGCTAAGAGGCGCATTTAAGTTTCTGCCTAATTCTACTCCAATGTCCACTTTTATTCAAGACACGAATATTGATTAATCTTTGCAATCCGCAGGTGTAGATTGGTATGCAGACTTTATTCAGGAACTTATTGATAGCGAAGCGTTTGAAACTGTTGGAGATCTTCATGACACTTGGTATATGGTAAAAGATTTCATTTCAGAATATAATCAATTTCAAATTAGTCAAGAGAACAGCTTGTATTTGAGTGGATGCTAACTTTGTTTAGGCCTTCAAATATAGGTACGATATTATGTTATGTAAATTTAGCGCCAGTTACAAGTGCTACTTTTTCATCAACATTTATAGTTAAATTTGCACAGACTGCCAAGAATTTATGTAGTAATTTAGATAAAGGTTATGATACCTTTTAATGCTTTTAAGGCAGCTAACGGATCCGCTGGAACAGGAAAAGCTTGGCATCATATTGTAGAACAAAATCAAATTGTAAATAGTGGTTTTAACTCTAAAATGGGACATCACGTTGATAATTTAGTTGCAATAGAAACAGGAGCTGGAACATGGCATTCAAGGATAACAGCCGATTATGCAACTCATGGTAAGTTTGCGGAAATTCCAGCTAACATGTCATTGCGGAACTGGTTAAAGGGAAAACCATTTGAGGTTCATTACGAATGGGGGCTGAGAGTTATGAAAGAAATGCAATAATTATGGAAGATAGAGTATTTAATAAAATTTTTGAGAGAATAGTATACTTCTACGATATACACAAAAATTCTCATCATGCTAAAATTGCTAATTTATCTTACGAGGAGTATATAGGACTTCTTTTAGAAATAATCAATGATGGGGGATGGAAATTATTGAAAAAAGAGATAGAAGGATTAAGTGATAGGAAGTTTCAACAGAGGTTAATTACTTTACTTACACCTATTGATTTTGATTGTTGTAAAAGTTTATATAAAAGGTATTTAGACAAAAATGTACCAGAATATATGGAAAGTGAACCTTATGGATGGAAGAACTTTACAGACGAAGAATATATTTTGGGTGCAAGAGAGCTTCTTCAAAAAGTTGCTAAAAAAAGAAAAATATCTTTCACAATATTAAATCTATCATGAAGCACTTATTTTTTACAGTAATCATTATATTGATCTTTTTGGTATCAATGCCAGGATTATCACAATCTGATATAAAAATACTTGGTCAATTCAATAAGAATATACTTAAGTCAGATAGTAAATTATATAATTCAAAGAATAGATTAGAGATATATGTATCTAATGATAATAAAGTCTACAAAGATTATAATGAAAGAGAACAATTTAGTATAGATTTAGTTTGTTCATTGCTTGAAGAAGAAGAATTCCCTCTTTTCATTATTGTATCATATAAAAGTTCTGTAAAAATGGGTTTTTATAGAGATATTTGGGATACAATAAAAAAATGTAGAGGAGACTTTTACAACAGAAAATCACAAGAAAACTATTCTTTATCTTATTCGGATTTGGATGATAAAACCCAAGCTGAATTGAAAGAGAACTATTCGATTAGTTTATATGATAGTACTTATTGATTCTGTAAAAAAGTCTAATTTGTTAGAAAGGTTATTTAGATAACATTTATTTAAGAGGAAGTCTCATAACGAGATTTCCTCTTTTGCGTTTAGAACATTATTCTGTTTTTATTTCGATATACAACGAATACAGAAATAATTATTGGATTAGTGCTGATTTCATAATCCAATTTGGCAGGTGATCTGACAAAATTACTTATGAGACAGCCTCTTTTGTAATTAAATGTGATGTTTTTATTTTTTGATAGCATATAAAAAACGGTCGACTTCTTTACTTTTTACTATTCGCCCAGTACTCATATAAATCAGGGCAAACGCACATAGAAAAAATGTCATTGATAATCAACTTGTTATATTTGTCATACAACCTTCGCTTTTTTTCTTCAAAAGAGTAAATCGTTGAAGTACAATGACATGAACCAAAAGATAAAATCTAAGTGCGTTTGCCCTGCATATAAATAGGCTCTTGAAAAAGTAAGAAAACTCAGTAAAGTTTTCTAAGTTAAGTATACCTGAGTTTCTTAACTGATTGAATAAATCAAATGATTATAGGCTAAGCTTGTGTTACTGCGTTAGAACAGAATCCTGGTTTGCAGATCGATGCTAGTGTGATAATACTGATTATGACATATATTATTGAAAGATAATGCTTGAATTTGAGAACTAGTGAAGGATGGCTTTATATTGTGGTTCGTGTATTACCTGAGCAAGATTGGGCATATGTTTTAAAAGATAATGAAGAGTTGGCTTGGTATCCAATTGATTGGAAATGTAATTTGATCTTAATTGATTTGAATGATGAACCTATATTCATTCCAAAAGAACAATGGTATTTGAAATGGAAAACTATTTGATAATGGTAATAGAGTTTTTTTAACTGAATATTTTCAAAAGCCGGTGCTATTTCGTGATTAGGTCCCCCTCCTGTTGTTTGGTTATACCCTCTACCCTCTTTTTAATAGTTTTAATTTGGTTTCCTTTTAGCGATCAAAACATAATTGGTATATCAATCGCTTCTCAAATTGTGTAGTG
>JBLHWH010000292.1:0-6338 GCA_047628935.1 Halioglobus sp.
TTAGAGAATGTATTATCAAAATAAGGATATTTTTATCTGTTCGTATTTTAAGATCCTTTTGAATTCTATTGTGTATGATGATGGCATTTTTCTTTACATGAAGCTCCAGTTTGTTTTGTATCAAATCTTCCGTAGCAATGATAAATGTGCTCACATTTTGTACCTTAATGTCTTGGTTTTGACTCTTAAATCCATGTCAGTATCTGATGAAGAACTGTCATCGTCACCTGGGACGTACTTTTAATTTCTTTTAGTGATGAGTAGATATCTGATAAGTCCAGTGAATCTCTTTTATCATATATTATCTCAGATGTAATATTGATCATTTTGATACTGCCTATAATTTCATGTGAAACAATACCAAGTAATCTGTTTTTTACTATAACGGCGGAGGTTAATTTTGACTCTGTTTTGCGAAGCGTTGCTAGACTATCAAGCATTTGATGATTAATTGAACTTAGCTCTTTTGTCCGATTTGTAACTTCCTTTTCAAGACTTACTTTTGCACCTTGTAAATGTTTAATTCTTAATAGAAAGGCATGATACACGATGAAACAAAATATGATCAAGAAGATTAATCGTGCAATTATAGTTTGATACCATTTTTTGTAAACCGTGAACTTGAATTCATTCTCTACTTCTCGGATTTCTCTTTGGCCTGAGATTAATTTATAAATGAATGTGTAATTCCCTGGTTTAAGGCGGGTATAAGTGGCGGATTTATTTTGATCATAATATCTCCATGATGTGTCAAATCCTTCAAGTTTATAATAAAGATGCAGGTTTTCTTTGGTATCGTAGTTTGGAGTAAAAAGCTCAAATCCAATTCTTTGAAAATTGGGTGAAATTGTTGTTCCACTTGTATCCGTTATTATATTGTCATCAACGGTAGTTTGAATTAGGATATATAGTGATCTAGTTGGAGCTGGTTTTACCGTTGATGGATCAACAAACGTTAATCCTTGTACAGTGGGGAAACTAATCCTTCCATCCGATAACTGATTGGCACATGGATAACAATCTCCATTGAATTCGTTATTTGCTAATGCATGACTAGTATTAAAAAAATCAAAATATATCTTCTGTCTCGTATCGTCAAACTGCTCTTGTAGATTATCCTTATCGAAGCGAAATAGTCCATTATTGGTTGAAACCCAGATATAACCTAAAGGATCCTCTATTATACAATTTGCTTCTTTTATTTTTTCTGTAGGTAAATCAAGGGGTTAGAATTTTTCTTTCTTAAAATAGAGCAGTCCTTTATTATAAGCAGCTAGTATGGCTGTTGAATCTTCAAAGTAATGGACACTTCTGATTTCAATAGGAAAAAGGGTTGCAATGGAATCTAGTCTTAGACTTTTATTATTGAGAAAATATAGATGATTCTCACCGTTTAATTGAATGAGCCCCTCAGGAGTTTTATTCATCGACCAGATTGGGGAAGGTAAATCTTCTAGGACAGATTGGAATGTGTTATTTTGATTCAAATACCCAAGAGCATAGTAATTTGGATTACGCTCATTTATGCCATAGAACCAAAGATGGTTATCATCATCTAATAGTATATTTTTTATGTTTATTCTTTTATTAAAATATATTTCATAACATTCACTGGTTGCAGTATTGATGGATTGGATTGAATGTGAGTCATGTGCATATAGTAAGCCTTTGTTATCTTTGATAAATGTTTTACTTGATATAAACCGGGGGGCTCGTTAATTTACCGTCTTCTATTATTCCCGAATGGATAGTGTATATAGCTTTTTCATTTGTTTCTATATGAGTAAGGTAACCTAAATTTGTAGTTAGATCAGAGTCTATTGAATTTGAGACTTTTTTTCTCTTCAGTTTAAACAAACCTTGAGATTTACTTGATATAAAAATGTAGTCTTTATCAGAAGATAAGTCGATTCCTGAGACATTTACATTCTGGATATTAAAATCCAACTTAGAGAATGTTAGAGAATCATTTGAAAAACTTACTTGATAAAATGAGTCTTTAATAATTATTATCGGCCTTTTAATCGATGGACGTGTGAGAATTTTAAAATTATTTCTATTCAGTTTATCATTCGAAAAATGCTCATTTATTAACTGCTTTAGCTCATTGTATAATTTTGATTCCCCATTCGCATTGAATGCTAGAATAGTGTTATCTGAGCAAAGTGAAAAAAAATATTTATTGATAATGAAATGATTATCGATTCCTGTAGCATAGTCGTACGGACGTTGTTTTGTATGTATAATTCGCTTTTTTAAAGCACCTTGATTAAAATAAAAAAGAGTGTCTCGATTTCTTACGAATTGCTCATTGTTATTTATTGAGTAAAATATAGGATAAGTGTTATGATATCGTCTGCTTGGCTCTAGCTTTTGTTCTAATTCTGAAGATATATTATCAATAATCTTTAAGTTTATTGAGTGAAAACGCTTTTTGTACAAGCCATTTGAATCAGACTCTTTGCTAAAAGTAAGATCACTATTATTTATAACACTACAATCTCCATTAGTATAGTTGACTAAATATTCTTCATCATCATAGTTGTTCTGGCGTATAATGTTAACGCGGCTAGAATTTTCCTGTCCTGATTTATAATAAGTGAATTTAGTACCGTCAAATCTTACAGGCCCAGATGGAGTTGATAACCATAAAAAATCATTTTTGTCAAAAAATATTTGTTCTATAATATTTTGCTTTAGGCCATTGTTATTTGTATAGCTAGTAATGTGGTAATTGTCCATTGTTGCGGCATCGAAAAAAATGGAGTTGTATTGGCCATGTCCTTCGGCGAGAGTACAAAAAAATAATATTATTATTAGACCAATTTGAATGATTGAATTAGACACTATAGATTTTAGTGCTTTTTTTAGCTCAAGCGATAATATTGATGAAGTACATACTTTTTTAATGTGCAACGCTAAAGAGACCATACATCTGCGCTTATCTTTATTATTGAAGTATCCTTTAGATATCAATATTATAAGTCTGTAATAATGCGTATCTTAGGGCAAAACGTATAAAATGATACCATCGACATTCAGTGATTATTTTAAAAGTCTCCCAGAAAATGCTAGACAAGGGGTGATTGCAGAGCTTACGAGCATGTTAATGACGGAGAACTCTGAGACATTGAAGAGTTTAGCTGAGAAGAAGCAAACCGTATGCTGCCCATCATGCGGCGGCGGTAAAATTAGTGGAAATGGCAAGCACAATGGAGTTCAACGCTACGTATGTCGTGGGTGTAAAAAGTATTTCAGAGAAACTACGGGTAGTCTAACTCATAATTTAAAGAAATCAGAACTACTGTCAAAGTACATGTACAACATGCTATTAGGTTATTCGATAAAAAAGTGCGCTAATCAGACTGGGATTAGCATTCAAACCTCCTTTGATTGGCGTCACAAGATAATAAGCTCATTCAATGAGCTTCGACCTAGAACATTTGAAGGAATAGTAGAGAGCGATGATATATTCTTTCTAGAATCAGGAAAAGGAAATAGAGAACTGGACAGAAAAAGTCGATCTCGGGGCAGTAAGGCAACAAAGAGGGGGATAAGTAATGAGCAAGTGGCAGTAGTGGTGACACAGGATCGCAATGGTAACCAAGAGTTAGCCGTGGTGAAGAAAGGAAGGATATCGAAAAATGATCTAGATAAGACATTGGGATCAAAACTTGAGAAGGGTGCCATATTATGTACCGATGCGCACAGGTCATATACCGCCTTTGCAAAAGGTAAAGAAATAGAACATCATAAGTTTATAGCGAACAAAGGACAGCGAATCGTAAATCAAGTGTATCATGTACAGAATGTGAATAACACGGCTAAGCGCCTTCGTACATGGATGCGACCATATAATGGAGTGGCAACTAAATATTTGCAGAATTATCTGAATTGGTTCATGGTTTTAGAGAAAATCAAAAACAACTCAAATCGGCTCAAAGCTTTTGCTGCATGCGCTATGGCGAGCTCCTCAACGTATGAATATTGGAGTTCAATAGCCCAATTAGCCATTATTTAGAACAAAGCCTAATATAAAAGGTACTTTAAAAGTCTTATTGGAAATGTAGCATATATACTACAAATTTACTACATAATTGCTACAGTATCGTTAAATATACACTACAATTATAAGACAAGATTGCCATTATCTTTGTGTTTTGGTACTGAATCACTGGAAAAGCCTGTTTTTATGTAGGTAATTATTGTCAGTTGACTATTTGATATTGAATAAAGGTGGTCCTCTCATATTACGGACTTTGTCCTTTAGTGAATATAGTAGGGTACTGCATAATAAAGTAACAATACAAGATATATGTTAACCTAAATTAATTCAGTAGGCTAGCATTTTTGGTTTTCAAGAGCATATTTTTTGGAATCAATTATTAATAGAATTTAGAATAAATTAACAATGAAAAAAGACTCAAAAACACCCTATTTTTTTCTGTCTAAGAATCGATCTGTGCTGATTGGCGCAATTTGTACGTGCCTTCTTTTTTACATGTTTATACCAGATAGAATTGACAAGAACAACACTAATTCCTCCGAGCTTATTAATTCAGGAAATTCACTTTTGGAGGATGGATCAAATGTCGAAACATCAACAGCCGAGTCAGCTCAATTAGGCCTTGAAACACCCCCAAACGCAACCTTAGCTTACGAACTATCTGATTGCAAGGAGGAGGCCCTATTGGAGTACAATCTACATAACACAGAACCCGTAGATGAATACGATGAAGATCATGTATATTCTGTAGACGCAGACAATGATTGTCATTTAGAGGACAGCAGGTCAGCCTCAGAATCAGCTATGATAGCATCTGAGACTCTTCCCGCTGGAACTCTTATCATCGCGATGGACGAAGCACTGCAGGATGGAGATGAAGACCGAGTGCGAGAGGCTTATGGATTGGCGGTGCATTTACTTCATGCAGAAATTCCGCTGAAGTGGATCATCAATTCAAATAAGACGAGTAGGACGCAAACGGACTTTAGTGCTTCGGCACGGAGGAAATATCCTACGATAAGTTCTTACAGCACCCGAAATTTCCGCTCCGGTCCGATCGCTATTTTCCCCGGCTTTGAGGCCGAGGCCAATACGGTTATTAACAATTACGGAAACGGCATCAGAGTATATGAATTGCAAAGTGCGACTACGGTAGATGTTGCGACCAACATTACACATAAACCCAAAGTGTTGGTAGAGCCAACAAATTCGAGTATTCATACCGGTATATTAAGTGCGGCAGGTCTTTCCTCTGGAACGCATTACAACACTGGGTCCATCAGTAATATAGACGAGACGGATTGTATTACAGTTGTTACTATTCCTCATAATGAAGGTATTTCAGGTGCTACTGTAAATGGAGCTAAGGCCTTTCTACAGAGTGGTGGTAACTTATTTGCACAGTGTGCTGCAATTAGGAGTTTTCAGCAGAATTCGCCACGACTTTTTACCGATGCGGGCTACATAGATAATCCAGGCATTGGAACATTCATATATTCCAATCCAACAGAAATTTCTGCACAATTCGAAGGTAACATGTCGGAAAATGGTGGCTCGGTGACCAGTTTTGGTTTTGCAACGAACCCTCCCCTTGGTACAATTATAGTGGGTGATAACGGGGGTAACCTAAAGGCATGGACAGGGATTATTGATGGAGCAATGGGAAGTACTGGCGGCTACGTGCACTACTTGGCAGGACACACTAATTCTGATCAATCACAGTCTATTAACGCTGACCGTTTCTATCTGAATGCCATACTTAGACCTTCAGATAGACCTATGGCCTGTAACCTCAACCTCGGCCCTATCGCTGTGGATGATAGTGGTACCATTGATTGTGGAACCAGCTCTATAACAATTAATGTATTGGCTAACGACACTAACCCACTTGGTGGCACCTTGACAGTAAGTAACCTAGGCACTGGAAGCCAAGGAACTTTTGTAAACAATAATGACGGTACTGTCACATATACGCCTAATAGCGGTGCTTGGAATGGACCAGACGTAGTAACTTATGAAGCCTGTAGTGGCGCTATATGTAGTGAGGCTACTTTAACAATCTCTGGAGGGGATAACATTAAGATAGGTGGAACTGTATTTGTGGATTCTGATCAAGATGCATTCTTGGATATGGGAGAGAGTGGACCAATTGGTGTGACAGTCAATTTATATGATGATGTAAATAATAATGATCAAGTAGATGGAGGGGATACATTTTTGGAGTCTCAGAATACGACAAGTGGGGGAGTATTTCAATTTTTAGTGACTGATTCGCCATCCACTACTATGTCGAGTACAATTTCTACTTCAAAAGCAACGAGTCATTACGAAG
>JBLHWH010000293.1:0-6295 GCA_047628935.1 Halioglobus sp.
ATGAAAAAAATGTTCTTGTGTTCAAGAACTTTTAACTTGAGGACTTATTATTACTGGTCTGAATGAAAAAAATGTTCTTGTGTTCAAGAACTTTTAACTTGAGGACTTATTATTACTGGTCTGAATGAAAAAAATGTTCTTGTGTTCAAGAACTTTTAACTTGAGGACTTATTATTACTGGTCTGAATGAAAAAAATGTTCTTGTGTTCAAGAACTTTTAACTTGAGATCAATTCACTGTTCGAATAACAGTTTTTTCTGTGAAGTATTCTATCAATTCACTGTAGCGTAACATCTTGCCCTTCCCAAGGTATAGCAAATCGGGTACTACGATTGTAAATTAATTAGCAATCAGTTATTAGCATAACGCAATTTATGTAGAAGACACTGTCTAAAAGACGGGGTGAAATGGTTGAACACATCTAGCTTAGAATACATTTTGAAACCGAGTTATGAATCAGTTAACCACTACAGTAACGTCTTTCCCTCTCTGAGGGAAAGACGGGAGAAAGGGTTGAACCCATCAAGGTGAGCAAATCAAGGTGAGCAAATCCAAATTAGGAGAAGAAAGGAAAAGTGGTGAAGTGTTCGGATATCAGAAGACATACCTCATACGGTCACCTGCGAAAATAAAAAAAGCCAACGACGAAGTCGCTGGCTTAGGATATCTTAAATGTTTGCTTTTAGAATATTGAATAATTAAGCAAATGATTTATCTTGTTTTTTAGTAATTGCTGCTATAATAAGTGCAATTAGAGATATAGGGAAAACCAGAGATACTAAATATCCTAATAAGGTCTTACCTATTGTAGGCGTAAAGTCTTGCTCTTCTATAGCCTCTCTCGCTGCTTCTGCAGCTTCTTCATTGTCACCAAACAAAGCGATCATTTTCTCAGCTGCTTCAACGCTTTGCTCTCTTAGTACATCTATTAATGACGGATCTATAAAATTGATCAATACATAACTAAATAACTGAGCAATAAGACCTCCGATAACGGCTGCCAAAAATGCTGCTTTGAATCCTTCACCAAGAGTCATAAAATCATCGTTGTTAGCTCTTTCTTCAGTTGCAGATTTCCACATGAAATATATTGGAATTAGAAAGCCTGCATAAGCTACTCCACCAAATATCATTGATGAATCTATAAGATACAGTATCATGGTAAATAATATAGAGGCGATGCCCATAAATACGCCATTCTTAATTGCAGGGTTTTCCATAGTAAGTTGTTTTAGATTGATTTTAAAATGCAAGTGAATTTAATATATCACTTAATATTATCTAAATATATAAATTATGGATTAAAGGACTCTATTTTTTCGATAAAGAGTCCTTATATTTCGAAATGAGGAGAAAAGAAATATTAGGATTTACGAATATTATTGCGCTATGTAGACTATGTTTTTGTTGACTGTTGCAATTACTTTTCCAGTAAATGATGTATCTACAAATGGACTGTTTTTCGAAGTTGACTTTATTGACGGTGCGTCATATATCCATTCATTAGTAGGATCAAATATGGTCAATTTCGCTATTTCTCCTTTTGCAATAGTAGGCATTTCGATATTCAATATTGATCTCGGACCTGATGTTAGTTTTTCTATTATAGTTTCTAGATCTACTGATTTTGTAACATAAGTATTAAGAGCTGCAAAGGCAGTTTCTAGACCAATGGCTCCATGAGAAGCAAAGGGGTATTCTAAGTGTTTTTTCTCAATCTCTAATGGTACATGATTACTTGATATATAGTCTATGGTACCGTCAGAAAGGCTTTTGTGCAGAGATTTTTGGTCTTTAGTGCTCCTAAGTAGCGGTTTTACTTTTAGATTTGAGTCAAAGTCAGTAAGGTCTTCATGTGTTTTTATAAGGGAGAGATACGAGACTCCTGCGGTTAGATTTTGATCCTTTTTCTTTTGATTCTTAATGATTGAAACAGAATCAGCTGAACTGATAAGATGCAGGCACAACTTAGATTCCGAATACGCATTTAATTGAACGTCTCTAAATACAGTTAATTCTTCTGCAAGTGAAGGGCTTCCCTTCATTCCCATACTTGTACTGACATCTCCTTCATGTATGAGATCCCCATTTGATATAGATTCATCATTTGGGTGATGGAATATCACCCCTTCAAAAGACTTAACATATTGTAGTGCTCTTAATAGTAGCCCACCTTTTGCAACAGGTTTTAATCCATCAGTAAAACCAACTGCACCTCCTTGATGCATATCTATGAATTCTGTTATGTTTTCTCCCTGCAAATCATTACTCAGTGCTCCAAGTGGATGTATGTCAACTCCAATCGATTGACCATTGAGTATGAGATTTTTTATTTGTGCTTTTGATTGTATAGCTGGAACTGACTTAGGCATTGTTACCAAGTCAGTATATCCTCCAGCCAAGGCTGCAGCAGCCAATGATTCAAATGTTTCTCGATGTTCATATCCTGGTTCTCCAAGATGAGTCCCTATATCCATCCACCCAACTGACGCACAAAGATTTTTGCCTTTGATAATTTTTGCCTTGTCATCTTTGAGATTTTTACCTAAATCAGAAATTATTCCTTTTTCAACTAAGATGTCTACTCTTTTTCCATTGAGCTTTGATCGTTTATCTACAATCTTACAATCTTTGATGAGATATTTCATAGTTAGTCAGATTACTTGATCTCTACTTCTCGCTCCATATTCTGAGCAACAAAGTTTCGAAGGCTAAAAATATTAAGGCTAAGATAAGGCACCACCACCAAAGTACAATGCCTCTATCTTTTTCGTTTATGTATGAAGAGAAATCAGCTTTGAGTGATCCGTCGAGTAAATTTACAGTTGATGATTCTGTGAGGTCGGTCATCATATCAGTTGACGAAACCATCATGTTACTTTCTTTTCTATCGTAATTAAATGATAAGTCGGATATCTTGTTCTTATCAAGATTCAATGAATAGAATCCATCTTTCGTAACTTGGTCATTTACATCTAAGAGAATTTTGTTCCCCAGATTAGTCTGTCCTGGGATGAATTCTTCAAGTCCTTTGATCTTATAG
This sequence comes from Halioglobus sp., assembly GCA_047628935.1. Lineage (GTDB taxonomy): Bacteria > Bacteroidota > Bacteroidia > Chitinophagales > Saprospiraceae > CAJXUU01. The sequence continues at coordinate 3,044 of JBLHWH010000293.1, forward strand.
ACCAAATCTCCGGAGCTGATCTTATTTTCAGCCTCTATAATTTCATCTTTACCAATTGTATAGCTTATTTTTTGAGTTTTGGTACTAGCGATTGCCATTTTGTATAGCATAGGTACGAATATCTCGGCATTCTGAGATAAGTTGTTATCATCTTTGTTCAGTGGACTAGTACATAAGTATAAATGACCACTACCTCTTACATACTTCACGAGATAGTTCGATCCGTCTCTATATCGAAGAAGTGATTCTTGAGCTCTGTTTTGGTAGTTTGTCAGTTTCCAACTCCTGTTAGTAGTAGGCAAAGTGATGTTTCTTCCTACATATTCATATACATCTTTAAATATAAATTCGTCTTTATTGATGGCAGAAACAGACTTTTTCTCCTTATTAATCCCTTGCAAGTTATTTGCTCCTAAGTTGTTGAGGAAGTTGTTGTAAGAGCTTTGACTGGCATTCGCTGATGGAAATGCAAGCGCATTGCCTCCATTCACGATGAAGTTATCCAACTCTGCTGCAAGCCCACTCGATATATCTCTTATGTCATTTAGTATAACAAGGTCGAAGTCTTTAATTTTAGAATAATCAACGTTGTTTTGATTCTGGTTAGTAAGGTTGTAAGAATTTAACCCTTTGAACAATGCTGTCAAATATCTATTCTGCAATCCATCGTTGATAGAGAGGACATTTATCTCTTCGGGGACATTTACAGAGATAAAGAACTTATCATCAAACTGAATAGGGTAATCTGATATTTTTAATTCTGCGGTATGCCATCCGGATTTGAGGAGTGACATGTTGATCGTGTCTGTTATCGAAGTCCTAGCTGGGATATTGAATATCCCCTCAGGTTTTTCTTGACCATCCTTGAGCATACTTAACCTTATCCCTTCAGCTTCTTCGTCACTATGGTTAGTGATTCTTACCAGTAGTTTGTTGTTTTGATCCACCATTGGGACTGGGGATTCTAACCAGACACTGTCTAAGCTAACATTCTTTTCTTGTACAGCTTGCAGTGGCAATAAATTGAGCTCGGCAGTTGTGTCTGTATATGTTGCCAAGTCATTGATAGAACTTTGAAAATCTGATATCAAATAGAGAATTTCATTTTCTTCTTGATCACTGATTGCTTGTTTTTGTCTATTTACAACCTTAGATAAGGGTCTGACTGAAGGTGTGATATTGATCTCATTGATGAGTGACAATGCATCTTCCTTTGATACCAATCTTTGGTGTCTCCCTTCGAATGCATGCGTCAATATCTGAAACTTATCTTCCTCGCTATATGCATTTACGATCTGTCTAGCCTTCTCTTTAGCAATATTGATAAGTGGAACGTTCTCTTGAGTTGCCTGCATGCTAAACGAATTATCTACGAATACACTAACTGCATTATTCCCTTTCTTGACAGAATTTCCTAGTGGTATGAATGGTTGCGCAAATGCAAATACCAATGCCGCCACTGTTAATATTCTAGCTAAAAGAATAAGGAGATTCTTAATCTTGTTCCTACTGCTGGTCTCTTCCTTTATTTCTTGAAGGTATTTTACATTGGTAAAGTACACCTTCTTGAACCGTCTGAAATAGAACAGATGGATGATAATCGGAATGGCGATGGCTGCAAGAGCCCAAAGAAATGTTGGATATAAAAACTGCATATGTGCGCAAAAATAGAATTGATAATATACATATCGCAATTTTAACACTTTATATTATAAAATGATTGTGTTTTGGGTGGAAATTAGGAGGTTAAAGTTTTGGTAAGGAAGAGTTACGATAAGGGATGTGCAGTTTTGAATATTGTTTTTAATTTTTCTTTATGGGTTGATTTGAACATAAATATGGAAGAATCTCATTTTATTAGAATAAATGTTGGTATTATGCAATATATCAGTCTATTTTATTTATATTAGGAGTACAAGATCGTTTTAGAGAAGACCATAATAGATTACAAGATCATTTTTTCACATATAAACTTCACGCTATGAGAAATCTAATTTTTTCCAGACCTAATTCATCTTCAATCTGCAAAATATTATTTGCAAAATGCCCCACCTCTACCAATTTTGATGTTGTTAACCTTTGTGTTGATATCTACTAATATGATGAGTCAGAAAATTAACCAAGGTAACAAGTTAGATAAACAACAATTTGAAAAAAAAATAAGCAAGATTACATAGACAAAAAGCTAAACGATCCTCTCTTTATGGATGAGGTGAATCACAAAATTGCATATAATCACGATGGACATGACCATGAAGTATACGATTTAGAGAAATATGCTCGAGAAGCAGCGAATAGAAGCTATATCATAAACAATAAAGAGCGGTATAGAGAACTTTATTTTGCCACAGATGCCTCTTACAGAGTAGGAGATACGCTTATATGTGATAATGGTGGATTTGAAAATGGATTTGATTATTATAAAGGGTATACTTCTACTTATCAATACGGAAGTGATAGCTGCTCGCCTCACGTACAAGGAGCACCTATTGTGTTTATCGAAGAAGTATTACCTGTAGCCAATAGGTTCGAAATTGTAAATCAAGCATTTGATATTTACATGGATGTCAATAGGGTGAAATTTGGAGATGAAGCCTTGAAAATTAATAGCGAAATAGGTCACATTAGCACTTGCTCAGGTAATGTGGGGGCTAGATAAAATAGAAAAACGATTTCTAGTAACAGATTCAACAAGACAATTTACAATCTGGTATGCGGTAGCTTTAGAAAACCCAACAGGTCATATTAATGCGCAGCCATTTTTTACTATGGAATGCGATCTAAATCCTGAGAATAATTTATGCTTTGAAGCGGATATATTAATGTGCGAGAGAAACGAGCCTGGCTCTTGTTCGTTCGATAGTATAGATGTGTTAACGTGGACATGTCACAGGTTCAATATCCCTGAAGAGGAGATTGGTAACATAGTCACTCTTGAAATAGTAATGGCTGATTGTGGGGCGGGTGCTCACTTTGGTTACGCTTATATTGATGGTTTCTGCGAAGAATGTACAGGAAGTACTCTAGGTTCTAGTACACTTTATGACCAGCCTTTTGATGGGGAAGTAGGGTTTAGATCTTGTGCAGCTGATGTATTGACGATTTGTGGGCGATATAGTTTACTTATGTTCGTCGACATTTCCGAATGTCGATGTTCATAAGATTATCAAGGATAGGATCATAATAGCTTTGTAGATATTATTTGTTTTATGCAGGAAAAAATGAGACAATCATAGTAAGATCGTAGGCAGG
>JBLHWH010000294.1:0-6222 GCA_047628935.1 Halioglobus sp.
ACTAACTAACTAACTAACTAACTAACTAACTAACTAACTAACTAACTAACTAACTAACTAAAACATTTTACAATGAAACACATGAAAAATTTAACACGGTTTGGTGTATTATTGCTAATCATTAGCACTATATTCTATGCTTGTCAACCCAAAACGGAGCTTGTGCCATCTCCGGTAGAGGTAGCTCCTTATGAGGTGAGTCCTGATGCAGAAGCAAATTTAAAGATAGTTCATGAGTATATGGATGCTCTTTTGACTAACGACCAAGAGAAGTTAAATAGCCTTGTTGGTGAAGGGTTTATGAGTTATGGGCCAGCACGGAAAGATTCATCAAATATCGAGGAAATTGTTAGTGTCTGGGCTGGAAGAGCCAAAGTAAGAAGCAATCAGGACTTGGGAGTATCTGCTATGACAGCTTTAAGAGTAAATGAAGGACTGTTCGTTGGAGATTGGGTGCACTTATGGGGGAATTATACTGCGACTTTAAATGATGGCGACTATACTTTTGATGTACCTTGGCATAGCGCATATTTTATAAAAGATAATAAAATTGTATTAACCAGAACTTGGTACGACAGTCTTGCAATTGCATTAGATCTTGGAGCAGTTACATCTGTAGAAGTGAAGTAAATTTGGGCATTTGAGTTATACTTAAATTCAAAGGTTGGGTAGCACGTCGTTATCCAACCTTTGTAATATTCAAGAATCATTAATGGCAGTTTTCTCAAGTTATACACTGCGAATTTGATTAATTCCCTCATGTTTGATCTATATTTTTGGTCCAAGCGAAATTGATGTGGATTTCATTATAATCCATTAGAGAACTATTTTTATTGTATCAGTTGTAATATGAAATAGTTTGAATTAATTCAATTGTTAGTTAATTGTCAATTAATGATTTAGAGATTGGTTTTCAAATTTGCCCTACGAACAAGTCCACTCTACCAATGGCAGAGCTAGCGAATGTTATCAAGCTTTGGAATCACTATTAAATCGATTTAATCAAAAAAAAGCCAACATACCTTCCGGAATGTTGACTTTCTAAATTAACCATATAACTTATAAAAACCTATCTTCTAAATATTCATGATACTCTCCATGATCGAACTGCCATTCTATCGGATAACATGAATACTTAGAATACTATTTAATTAATATCATCTTGTTAGTAGAAGAATAATCGCCTGAAGTAATCGTGTAATAATATACACCTGACCGCTTCAGATTTGATGCCTCTATAACAAATTGTCCTTCACCTTTTGGTGCGGTATTCGATCTTGTGAATACTACTTTACCACTTACATCTGTGACTGACAGACTTACTTTTCCTTCTTTAGGAAGATTGTAGCCTATAGAAGTTACATCCCCAAATGGATTTGGCTCATTCTGGTTTACTTCGAATACATCTTGGCTTGCTAGTTCTCTTGTTTCAATCGCTAGGTCCATAATCTTAAGATCAGAATCGTATGCTTCAGAAGATACAAAGGAATTTTCATTTAGAGAGATCGCTTGTTCTGTTGTTATTGCTTTTGTAGCAATACCTTCGATAGAGAATATCACGTCATTAGTTGCAAGATTCATAGCTTGAGCTGCAGACCAAGAGAATCGAATTTCTGATTCTTCTATACGGTAGTTTGCTTCAGTTATATTAAGTAATCCAGATATCAGGCTTACATTTTCTAAGCCATCAATACTGATAGAGAATTGTAGCCCTAATACTGATTCTGTATTACTAGCATTTACATCAATTGACATTGTCTCACTCATAGCAAATAGTTGATTGTCAATAGAAAGACCAAGTGTTTTGTTGCTTCTTACTTCACTAATTTTTGTTTGAGTAAGACCATAAGTAGCATTGTCTGTTACATCTCCTACTTTGATTGCTACGAAGTTCTGGTCAGTCATGTGATTCTCTAGGGAACTGATAATAATATCAGTATGCAGAGGCCATGGATCTGTAATATCTGCAAACTCTTGAGCTGCATCTACCATTACATAACTTGTGTTTGACGGTAATTCTGTGATAACACCTAAGATCAACTTTCTTAATTGAAGTAAATCTACGGCACTCACATCTTCATCATTATTGATGTCTGCAGCAATAATTTTGTATGCATCATTTAGATCAGCTAGTCCTAGGATATGTCTTTGGATTTTAACTAGATCAAGTGTACTTACACCATCTAAGTAATTATCATCCTTCTTAGGAGCTATACTATATGTAGCTAATTCTGGATTATTGTTGAATGCATAATCACCATCTTCGTTGGTATTATCAAATTTGGTAATCTCGATAGATGGCGCTTGAAGCACTATTTCGATATCGTTAAGTACCGTATTGTCAGGAGTAGTAATAGATCCAGCGATTCTCATACCGTTTCCAGTATCACATCCTCCTTGATTATCTATTAATGTAAGTTCTACATCACAGAAGTCAGAGTTTCCTTTTTCATCCCAAACATACATGGTCACTGTAATCGTGCTATCAGTCAAATCATCACAATCAAATATTTTTGATGAGCATCCTGTCACGTCATTGAAGCTAGGATCATTTTGTGGCGGAGCAGATGTAAATGTAAATCTTAGATCTTGATCAGCTGTACAGTTATCGAAACTTCCAAGATCAAAATCACAAGCCCATATCTCTACCATACCGCTTTCCATCAGTGCTGTACTGAGATCAATACAGTAAGGAGTCGGTGCTTTTTTGTCTACTACCATGAATGTATTTTCACAGCTAGTTACATTTTGACATCCATCAGATACTGACCATTTTACTTTATGATTACTCATTGATCCTTGGATGTCATCTGGAAGAGTCACTTTTACTTCTTCGCCTGATGACGTAGGAGCAAGATAAATATCACCTATTCCATTACCATTTGTATCATTGAAGTTACTATCGAATGTAGGTAGGTTACTTGAGAATTCATAATCATAAGTTCCATCTCCCCATACATCCACAAGTACAGTCCATTTTAGCCATTGGCTAGCACAGTCACCATTATCGTCAGCTGTGTTAGTTAGCATAAGCGATATTGACTCACATTTGTTACCATCATTGTCTGCATCTTGATGATCATCAACTGCATACATCTGATTAGCACATGTCAGTACTGGAGCTTCATCGTCCAGTACTTTTATGATTTGTATGTGTGACCAAATTCCTTCTGGGCTAGTTGTATTTGGATCATACTGACACCAATCGATTACTGTCCATTCGTTTATGATTTTGAAACATGCTCCGTCTTCGAATTGGAACGTGTCAGACGCTACATTGTATCCCACTAGAGAACATCCTGGAGAAGACCATGTAGGTATGTTTTCATTTCCGTCAAGGTCAGTACAATCAGTTGTGAAATCACCTGGCCATGAGATAGTACCATCAAATAAGTCACTTGCTGATTTTGTAATGTTTTGATCACAGAATATTTGAGGGCTACCCTCGATAGACCATCTTCTTACGATAGATCCTACACCACAAGAATTTACATTGTTTACGATATCATTGTATAATACAGTTGCGCCTCCGCAAGTGAATGAGCCAGTAGCAGTACCTGTCAAACTTAGGTCATCTGCATCGTCTTCACATGAGATAACTACGTTTGGTGGGCATTGGATGCTTGGATTTAGTTTATCTTCTACTTTTACGAATGACCAAGTTTCATTGAAGTTGTCACCTGAAGTTCCGTATGTACCATTCATGTCTCCATCATCCCATACTCTCATCCATACTTTTACATATCCAGGATCAAGTTCACCATCACCGTCGACATCAACTTCAGCATTTGTCAGATCTTCGCAACAGAATTTTACCCATAGACCATCATCAATATCATTGTTATTATCAAATGTGTGGCCATCATTGTTGTATGTAGCGTTACCGTTAAAGTCACACTCATCGTTATCTCTTCTTATTTCTAGTTTTACTCCTGTACATCCGTCATGAGATCCGTTGTCTATAGAAGGGGCGTATAGTTTTGCACTACCTTCTCCATTAGCCGCTTGGGTAAGAGAAATCACTATGTTTTGTTTTGCAATTGCCACGGGAGCAGTCTGATCTGTTACAGTCACTAGGATAGGGTCCTGAGCTGTGTTGGCACAACAATCACTTGCTGTATATACGAATGTATGCATTCCTTTTGGTAGGTTAGATGCATAGTATAAGTCAAATTGTGAATCATAAGTAATCGTAACCCCTGCTGGTCCAGATACTGTATATTCTACGAAATTAGTACAATCATCATGCAAGATTGATGGTGCTTGTAAATAGAAGTTAGCTTCACATACCCAAGGTGATGTGCTTACTGTCATATCTTGAGCTTGTACAGTAGGAGCTTCGTTATCTACAGCTTTAATGATCTGAGTGAAGTTAGTTATTTCAGCAGTACACCAATCAAGGACAGTCCAATCTCTGATCACCTTGAAGCTATTGCTACATGATTGATCACATACAGGAATTTCTAAGTCTACTTTTGTTGCTACTAGATTACAGATAGCACCATTGATCGCTACTCCGTTGGCAGTCGGAAAGCCATAAGTAGTCGCTATGTCAGCTCCTACAGTAGGTGTGAAATATGCTACAATAGCAGGCATGCTTACATCCGCTCCACAACCTAATTCGATTGGGCTTACAGGAGCTACTATGTCAGCTAAAGTTACAGCGAGTGTTCTGAATTCTTGAATGCAACCAGTCGCAGTGTTGCCACTATTGTCAGTGAATAACCACGTTCTAGTGATTACTTTTTCTCCACATCCTCCATCCGCTACTTGATCCGTATATTCTGAAACATATGATCCACAGTTTTCCTCAACTTCTGGTTGTGGTACTGGGATTAAATTGTTCAGTACATTGTCTAGGTCAGTACACAAGAACTGGCATTCTGGATCATTATTGCCAGTAGGACAGCTGCATCCAGTTATTGCTGGAGCGAGTTTGTCCTCTACAGTGATGTTTCCCCAACAGCTATTTCCATTAGAACTGTCAGTGATTGTGACACTATATACACCCGGGGCGGTGATAATAGTACCAGTGATACCACCGATCGTTACAGAATAGTTGTCGATAAGGTCTTCATCTTCTCCCTCTAGAATCATACCTGGAGAAATATTTGCCTCACAGTTTTGATTTAGAGATACTTGCACATTGTCATTACAAGCTAGTGCCTGTGCTGATATATTTGTGAAAGAAAGAAGAGAAAGGACGAAAATGAATACTGTACTTAACATGTACCATTTTCTTTCTGAGTTAATAAGATTGGTCTTTACCATAGGTAAAAAAGTTTTGGTTATTAAAAAAGCATATGAGTCTGCGATTAACCTATGAAAGAGAAAATGAAATATTCAATAATCTACTGCGATAGGAAACCGCATAAAAAAGTCCTAGAGCGCATTATACGCCTAGGGTTCAGATTATTGAGGAGAATACTGCTGGGGGCAGCTTTTTTGATTATGGCTCGTCTGTCATTATCATGTTCTCGAAGTGCAAATATATGTTCGGTGAATTGATAAGAAAGAAAGAAGTAGGTGGTAATTATTACACTTTTATTTTACTGATATAAATAAAATTTAATGTGAAGGTTCATTTATGATGGATTAATATTGAAAAAAAATAATGTATAATTATTTAAGATACAATTATTTAGGATCCGTTTCTTGGTGAAAATTGAGATGTGAATGCAAATTTTAAAATATGATTTATAAGTCATGAATTAATGGCTATGGAACTCACATATCTATTGAAAGAATAACTAAAAGTATATGAAAGTTTGATCTTATGTCTTTCATTTAGCTAAATAGTGCAGAGAGAATACTTAACTCAAGTTTCCCATCAAAATCAGGGATTAGATTCTGCGATATTAGAATTTAAGTTCATTAGGACTAGACATAGAGTATTGATTTGTGACCTTATGGATTTAGAGTGAATTAAGTTGTACATAAAAGTATCCAAATCAATACCTAATTGACATAGGATTTCTGTATAAATTGAAATAATTAGATTCCAAATTCGCTTCACAATGTGTTCCTTTACTAACATATCCTTTTGGTGCATAAAGATATAGCCAATACTTTCATAGTCATCTACTCTTTTGACTCAAGTGAGTGCGATATAGTTCATTAATGACAATGATATGGATGCGATTAGTGCATCAAAGTTTGTAGATTGGGATTTACCTAAATTCAAGTACTGCTTACTATCCTTGAAGAAAACTTCTATGGACC
>JBLHWH010000295.1:0-6189 GCA_047628935.1 Halioglobus sp.
TTGACGAAACAAAATTAATAAAACAGCTTTACTTTTTGTCGCTTTTTCTTTCCCCAGCTCCCTTTGTCCTAGGACAAAGGGAGCTGGGGAAAGAAAAATTAACTAACAACGTGGTGAAACTTTACACATACTATAACATCTGACAATGGTAAAGAATTTGCGAATCATGAACAAATAGCTGAAAAGTTGATAATAGCTTTCTATTTTGCAAAGCCATATCATAGTTGGCAAAGAGGTGCAAATGAAAATCTAAATGGTTTGGTCAGACAATACTTTCCAAAAGATTATGACTTTTCATTAATTTCAAGTCAACACGTAAATGATGTAGTAACAATATTAAATAACAGACCCAGAAAGAAATTTGGTTTTAAAACACCTAACGAGGTGTTCGCTCAAAAACTTGACAATTCACTTGCTGTTGCATTTATTGATTGAATGCAGACTCTTCTTTGATTGTTTAATCCCAATATATGATTTTTTATTATTATTTCATTATTTTTTAGTACCTGAGTAGTTACAGTCTCGATACAAAATCATCAAAAAAACATGAATTGGATAGAAGTATATAATCGATTATTTGAAGCTATTAATGTGCGAGAAGATGCAAGACATATTTTTCTGGCTCTAGATTCATTAGTACACTAAAAGAATTTTTACCATACCATCCAGATTACGGTCAGTATATTACCAAAAGAAATAGTCTTGGGAAGAGTACATCTAGAAAAATATTCTATTACGATATTCTAATGGAACTTGAAGAACCCCAAAGAATTAAGTTCGTAGAAAGAATTATTGAAATGCTTAATCCATTTATTGAGGAAGAAGTAAGGCCAGTTCGAATGCTTTTAAATGGGGGCAAGGCGGCAGACCAACCAATTCAGAAGGCTGTAGCAGAAGAAACAAGAGCTGTTGCAACAGTTTTTATATCCTATTCTTGGGATTCAGACGAGCATAAAGAATGGGTTTTTGGCTTGGCAAATAAACTCGTAGATGAAGGTGTAAATGTATTACTGGATAGATATGATTTGAGGCCAGGTAAAAGTTTACCGCATTTTGTAGAAACATCAATAAAGAATGCAGATAGAATTTTAGTGATTTTCACACCTAACTACAAGTTAAAAGCCGAAAAAAGAGCCGGTGGAGTTGGATATGAATACTCTATTTTGAATTCTGAATTATATAAAAACTAAGTAAATAATGATAGAATTATTCCTATCTTAAGAAACGGCAGTTCCATTGAAGGAATACCTGAGTTTATGCAGCAGTATATTCATCTAGACATGAGAAATGATAAAACATTTGAAAATTCATATACAGACCTATTAAGAGAAATATATGATGAACCTGAAATTGTAAAGCCAAAATTGGTATAAAAAGAAAAGTGGCCAGTAGCTAACACTGCATATCAGATCAGCTTACCATTCGGTCAGCCGCTCCATATCACTGAGACGTTAGCTGTCAGAAAAAAATACAACCTACCATTGCAATTAGTACCAGAATGTGGTACATTTACATAAAACGTAATTATGGGAAGGAATACATCAGTCATCTTAGGTGAACACTTTGATGACTTTATCAAATCGGAAATAGATTCTGGTAGATTTAAATCGGCAAGTGAAATCATTAGAACTGGCCTACGCTTGCTAGAAGATGAAAAGCAGAAAATTCGTCTAATAAACGAAGCTCTAATTGTAGGGGAACTAAGCGGTGAGGCAATTGAATTTAACAATGAAGAATTCAAACGTAAAATGAAAAGGGAACTTAGAGCAAATGCTTAAACTAAAAATCAAACCAGAAGCAGAGAATGATCTAAGTAAAATATTCGAATATACCGCAATGAATTGGGGTGTTGATCAAGCAGATAATTATCAAGATGATCTTTTTGCCGGCATGAAACTAATAACAACTCAAGAACAGTTAGGAAAAGAATATCCATATGCTGAAAGGTCCTATCGCAAACTCCACGTTAAAAGACATTTAATATTCTATAGAATTGAAAATAAAACTTGTATAATTATAAGAATTCTGCACGATAGAATGGATATAATGCAGCACTTAACCTAAAAAAAATCCGACATCTAACAATAGATAAGAATGAAGACTCGCTATCGCTGCATTCTCCTCTTATCGTTAACGTTAGTGCCTGTATTAAAAGTAAAGCCTTAGCCTTTTTTCCGAAACGCCCTATACTCCTTACAGTACATCTGCAATGTCTCATCCAAACCAGTATATTCACCCCATCCCAAATCAATAGATTTTTGGTTGTCATATTTCGAAATATGTGATGAACTTCGTATAGTTTCACGCGTTATGATCGGCTCTTTGCCTGATAGAAAACTTCGAACCTTTTCCAGTCTCCAAAAGATTGACATAATCCATTTAGGAGCGGATTTTTGGGGAGCTTTTCTACCCATAAAAGAAGCCATTTTTTGGAACAAGTCTTTATAGCTAATATTGCCACCAGATGCGATATATCTTTCTCCATTTATATCAGATTTAAGAAGAAAGAGAGTCATTTTGGCTATGTCTTGAACATCTACTATACCTGTTGAACCAGTAGTGTAATAAGGCAATGTATCATATACTTTTTTAAATATCTGTAACGAACTTTGGTTCCAAGTTTTCCCGCCCATAATTAATGAAGGGTTAATGATAACCATATTTAATCCTTCATGGTGTGCACGCCAAACCTCTTGTTCTGCCAGATATTTTGTGATCCCATAATATGAGTTGTATCTACTATTACTCCAAGTTGTAGATTCTGAAATAATATCGCTTTTTTTACTTCTTCCTATGGCTGCTATCGAGCTGATATGAATCATTTTTTTGACATTTGCGTCAAGTGCTATATTCACTACATTGGTCGTTCCTTCTACATTTATAGAATGCATTAGATCAAACTTCTTTGGATGAAAAGACACTATGGCAGCGGCATGGATTATATAATTTGATCGTTCTATAGCCTCTGTTAGGGGATGTAATTCTGCAATATCGCCTTTTGTAAAAGTAATGTTCGGATGATCAGCAAAAGATAAAGAATCATTGCTCCCACCTCTGCTAAACACTTCAATATTTTCAAAACCTTCGGCAAGAAGTGTCTCTACGATATAAATGCCCAAAACACCAGTACCTCCTGTGATTAGTATATTTTTATCCTTCAAATTTAATTAGCATTCATAGTGAGTGTTAATAGGAGGTATTTCGCAACAAACGCATCTAGTTATTCAGCGATAGTTTGCATCACTTTTCTCAGTGCTTTTTCGAGTTGAGTATAGTTAGTCTCAGACATATTATGGAGTGGAAGTCGCACATCGTTTGTGCCAAATCCTATGATTTTCATAGCTGATTTTATACCTACTGGGTTTCCTTCTATATATAACCATTTATGTAGGTCATATGTTTGCAGATTTAGCCTTCTAGCTTCCGGATAGTCATTTCTTAGAGCGGCATTGATCATTCCTGAGAACTCTTTTGGAAATGCATTGCCTATTACAGAAATTACTCCTTCTCCACCACAAGCAACCATAGGTAGGGCTACTTCATCGTCTCCTGATGTTACAAAGAAATTATCAGGTCTATTTTTTATTATCCTTGTAGCTTGAATGAGATCACCAGTCGCTTCTTTGATTCCGATAAATTTCTTACTCGCTTCTGCTAGTCTTATAGTGGTCGTCCATTCCATATTACTTTTTGTACGTCCTGGTACGTTGTATAATATAATCGGAACTTCACTTACTTTAGCCATTTCCATGTAATGATGGTATATACCTTCTTGTGATGGTTTTACATAAGCGGGGCTAGAAGACAGTATAGCATCAATACCTTTAAACTTATAGGACTTAATCTTTTTGCAAAGTTCAAGTGTGTTGTTCCCTCCAAAGTTTCCTGCGACTATCGGTATTCGTTTATTCACTACAGAAATAACAGTGTCTAATACTTTTCGAGACTCTTCCTCATTTAGAGTAGCGGTTTCGCCTGTACTTCCTAGTGCAACAAGGTAGTTTATTCCACCATCAATCAAATGCTCTATGATTCGTTCTATATTAGGGTAGTCTACTTCATTGTTTTTGAATGGAGTTATCATCGCTACTCCTGTTCCTGTAAATTGAGATTGTTGTACCATACAGTATTAATTTAAATGCTAAGCTGTCTAAGCTGCATGTCTATGTTTTTTATAAAAGATTTAGTATCCTTGTAATCCTTGTAATCCTTGATATCTATCATTAGATCAAAAATATGTCTATGCTCCCTAAATCCTGGACCTATTTTAAACTTTGCATTGCATAATATTGCCAAATACCTAAGATGATCCTCCATAATAGGATTAAGAAAAATCAATAGGTCATATTTTTTACTCAGAATGCTATCAATAATTTCATTCTGAGGAACACCATTCCATTTTATTGCTTGTCTTGAGTATCCTATTTCAGTTTCTGATTTGTTATCAATAAAATAGAGAATATCTACCGTCTTATTATGTGATTCTAGCTTGGACTTATAGTTTTCAGTGGCGGACTTACTTCCGTCATCACTACCATTAGCAAGGATACATATCGATTTACACATGTTCACACCTGCATGATCGACTGTTCGTTTAAAGTTTTGATGTTTTCTTAGAGATTTGTTGAACATCCATTTGCGGATCGATGAGATCATTTTTTAGCCTTTTTTTTTGGCTTGTTATCACTCATTGCAGCTTCTTCTTCGGTGAGTTGTGTGAACTCTCCCATATTACTATATTTCTCAAGTCTATTTTCGATACGTTGATCAGCAGATAGATTCATGAGCGTTGCGAGTTCGTTTTTTATATGTAAACGAAGTGTTTTAGCCATTTTTTCTGGATCGTTGTGTGCTCCTCCAACTGGTTCTTTTATGATTTCGTCTATCAATCCAAAGCCAAGCATGTCATCTGCTGTCAACTTAAGAGCTTCAGCTGCCTTTTCTTTATGGTCCCAACTTCTCCACAATATTGAAGAACAAGATTCTGGGCTAATAACGGAATACCATGTGTTTTCAAACATGAATACTTTATCTCCAACACCTATACCTAATGCACCACCTGATGCGCCTTCTCCGATTACATAACAGATAATTGGCACTTTGAGCTGAGCCATTTCAAATAGATTCCTAGCAATAGCTTCAGCTTGCCCTCTCTCTTCTGCCTCTAGCCCAGGATATGCTCCAGGAGTATCAATGAGACAAACCACAGGGTAATTGAATCGTTCAGCTAACTTCATTAACCTTAGCGCTTTACGGTATCCTTCTGGGTTAGCCATTCCGAAGTTCCTATATTGTCTTAGTTTAGTGTTAACACCTTTTTGGTGACCCATTATGACTACAGATTGGCCATTTATTTTACCAATACCTCCTACGATAGCTTTATCATCTTTAAAGTATCGATCACCGTGTAGTTCTACAAACTTTTTACAGATCTGCTCGATATAGAATAAAGTATATGGTCTTTCAGGATGACGAGAGAGTTGAACTTTTTGCCAACCTGTCAAATTTGAATAGATCTCCTTGGTTTGAGATTTAATCTTATTCTCAAGTTCCTTTATTGTGTTAGATACGTCAATATCTCCTTCTGCGCCAACTTGTTTTATTTTCTCAAGCTGTTCATACAGTTTTTCCAGTGGCTTTTCGAATTCTAAGAATACCATAAGTTCGGTTTTTTGACTTTGTAAGATAAAATTACAAATTTCTATTGCTCAACAAAGGTAGCAAAAATGATGGATCGAGATTGACTTAACTTGTCATATTTCTGAATTTACAAATCTTCAAGGAATTCTATTTCGGAAAGATCCTTTTGAGATATCTTTTCATATAATTCATATACTAGCCCATCTTTAATTCCTACTTTAGGTACAAGAATACTATCAGAACCAATTGCATTAAGCGCATTTATGTAGATATTAGCTGCAGGGATAATTACATCAACACGGTCAGGATTCATTTTCAGAAAATTCATTCTTTCTTCGAGAGAAAAGGCGCTGAGATAGGCTTTTAGGGTCTTAAGTTCGGCAAGAGACAGTGCTTTGCCGACTTTCTTGTTAGCTAGTGTCTGTACGAAAACAGCACTTTTTTCAGAATCGGTTAATTTCTGTTAGTTGAGCAGGGTGAAATTATGTTTAAATTTTACTTCTTGATCGTATTTTTTCAAATTCTTACAAATTCGTGTAAGTTCAGCGC
>JBLHWH010000296.1:0-6186 GCA_047628935.1 Halioglobus sp.
CGTAAGCAAAGAAGAACCTGTAAGATCATACTTGTTGGCATTAAGGCACCATATCTTAAACTATGATGACCAAATGTCAGAAACATGGACACATAGAATGCCAATGTTTAGATACAAGGGCAAATTATTCTGTTATCTCTGGATCGATAAAAAGACCTATCAACCCTATTTAGGAATTTATAAAGGAATTGAAATTGAGCATCCTTTATTGGATCTAGGGAATCGAAATAAGATGAAAGTTTTGATTTTTAATGCAGAAGAGGATATTCCTTTTGATGTTATAGATGAGATATTCAGTATGGCGGTGAAGTTGTATTGAATATATTCGCGACTTTAATATGTCCTTACTTCACAGTATCCTTAATTACATAAATAGTGCTCTTTTAATTCCTGTTTTACTTCTTCACTAGTCATACCAGGTTGCAGGAAATCAGAATACAAGTTTTTTATAAGTTCCTTATCTATGGGAAATAATTGCGGTTCATCATTTGGGAAAGATGGGTAACTTTGAGAAAATATTGTATTTTCATTATTTGGAGTATCCGAAATGGGACCGAGTCCTTGAGTTATTTCCTCATATAACACATGGATCGAATATATTTCTGACGTCTCAGAAGAAATAAAAATTAATGCCCTATTAATTACATATTCATTATGCCAAATTTGGATACGACCTCCTAAGTGCGAGGGAAGAGGATCACTCAAATTGGTCAACAAACTAAACTCGCTTGGAGTCATGTAATACAACTTAGCATTAGATTTAGATTCGTCATCCTCGATTTCAACCCCTGAAAAACTCATCAAGGAGTTTAAAGTATCAACCACATGAACAAGTGAGGAATCAAGATACATGGGCAAATCATTGGCAACATAGATCTTCATAGGATCTTCCCATCGTTTTAGCGGACGCGCTGTACCACTATCTTCATCTGTCATTACTATCTCATCAAAAAAGTCGATTGATTGTTGCTCTAAATCGTCTATAAATCCCATTTCTTCGCATGAGTCATTATTACAACCAACACAGAACGCAGAAAGAACTATTGTAAAAATGCAGACAACAATATTTTTATTCATATGCTTAAAATCTTATTTTAGCTGTAAGTCTCTAGCGAAGAGAGGTTTCGTTATTCAACGTTCATGATTGATGTCTATAGTTTATTCTCAGAATCTTATAAATAAAAATTTCCTGAGGTCTCTATAGATCAATCATCGGCGTTTCATAATTATCATGTCAAGAACAATCTTACACAATAAGATTTCCATTATAAAGATATCATTAAAAGGGAAAGTGTTTTTCTTTTAAATAAAAACGTGTGTAAAACATATTGCACTTTTGACATTAATGTTAATCATTTAATGAAAATGTTCCTTTACTTCTAATTAATGTCTGTCTTGCCAGACGGTCCAACTTTTTTCCAGCAAAAAAAGTAGCAAAAATGCCTGAAACCTAAAGGTAATTTTATTCCGCAAGGCTCCACAAACCACTGTTCCGTTCAATTACACGCTTATTCTACCTTCCTTTTCTTTTATAGATATAATTTAGTTTAGAAAAAACAATGTTCGCAGTCAATAACTTTGATTATCAAACGGTAGACGCGATTCCATTGACTTCACAGTTATTACTTTTAGGTTCCAATCAAAAAAAGTGCTCATCAACAAAACTAATGTTTCACTTTTAGTGCAATATGCTTTACACACAATAAAAACTAGTAGCATCTATACACCTCTTTTGTTAATTTTTCTCCGATTTTCTTTTCTTTAGATGCATTCATACTCGTCATTACGCCCCTAGTTTTGAAGATGATCATATAGATGAAACGGATGAAGTTCTTTAAAAACAAGTAGGGAATAATACTTAACTACTCCCTACTTAAAACTATTATTTACTAACTACAAACTTTCTAGATATAAAACCCTCAGCTGATTCAATCTGTAAAATACAAACTCCATTAGGGAACCCATCTAAAGAAATAATTCCTCCTAAATCATTAAAGGTATTTTTTAAAAGAAGAATCCCTTCTGGCGTATAAATTTTAAATTCTGACCCGACTAATTCGTCAAGTATTTCAAAATAAATAACAGAAGCCGCTGGGTTTGGATATAACGAAAACATCTCTGTTGATACTACTTCAGTATTAGACAATACATAAGCACCCTCTTCTCTCTTATCCACATCCTTACCCATTTCATCAAGAATAGAATTTGTATTCTCACTACAACTCATTGCAAATGACCACCATGTACTTCCACCACAATTTGAACCTATAACGTCAATTGATATATAACTATCTTCAGTTGTAGTAAATGATCCCGTCAGAAATCCAGAATACATACATCCACTATAATCTATTCCTTCTAACACAAAGCCTGATCCTACTAATAGATCGATTGGAGAGTTAGAATAATCTCCCAAAAAGAAGTCAGAACAACAATTTCTTATACCGCAACAATTTGATTCTCTTCTTGTGACTCCCCCTGTATTCAATATTACTCCATAAGCATCCGAAGTAATTATTAGCTGGTCTGTAACACTTTGCGGATCAAACGACCAATTGACAGTAACCCCTGCAGGAATAAATCTACCGTCGCTGAATCCTTCGTTTCCACCAATACTGCCAAGTGATACAGCGTTTGTATTATTTAGTGATATAGTCTTCAAACTAATACAACCTTGAGCATCCGTAGCAGTTACAGAATAAGAGCCAGGACCAAGATTGTTTATTCTGTTTGTTATTTGCCCACTATTCCAGTTATAATTTATTGGGTGCACTCCTTCAATTATAATCTCCGCAAATCCATTTGCAACTCCGCAAAATGGATGAGCATAATTAAAATCTATTTGACCGTCAGGTAGGATGCTTTTACTTGTTGTTTTTGTACATCCAGAGGCATCTGTAACAGTAACTGTATACAGCCCAGGAGTCAAGTTTCCGATTGCATCTGTAGTTTCCCCTGTACTCCAAAGATATTCGAATGGACTTATTCCAATAGGGTGAGCATTCAAAGAACCATTATCCAAATCACATGAAGCATCATTTTTTGTAAGTGAAAGATACATGTTTCTCAAGTTAAAGCTACGAATTCCTATACAACCATCTGAATCTACAACGGTAACGTAATAGTTTCCTTGGCTTACGTTTTTTAGATCTGCGCTTGTATTACCATTATTCCAAGAATAGGTATACGGAGGAGTACCACCTAATGGGTCTACGATTACATTAAACTCACTTCCTTGACAATCTACATTTTCCGCAATAAAGTCATCCATATAAAGTCCATCAGCTAATAGAACAATCTCTTCATTAAACAAACAGCCATTAGAATCTGTAATCTCAATACTATATGTTCCTTCTAGCAGGTTTTCAACTAACAAGCCTCCATTATTATTAGAATCATAACTAGTACCATCAATTGAATAAATAAACGGTGACACACCTCCAATTGGTTTCAATTCGAAGCTCCCATTATTCATACCACAGTTTGGGTGAGATAGTTCGTAATCAATATCAGTTATTGGGTTTTGGCAGATACAATCCACATCTGGTCCGAGGATTAAATAGCCAATTTCCTGATTAGAAAAATAACTTGGTGAGTTATATTCATTCTCTCCTACTAATCTAAGTCCAACTCCTGTAGAAGTCAGATTTTGGTACATGACTAATGATGTATTTGCTCCATTGGAAGTTTGTGGTATAGCAAACAAATAAGGCATTTGGTTCCCATCAAAATTTTGGGCATCAGAATTCGGAAACGATAGATTAGACCAATTATGATTGATTTGATTTGATGTACGGCCTACAATAATTTTACGACCATTTATTGATGATTCACCTTCTTCAACTGCAAGATAAGAAAATGCTCTTTTTTCACCATTGAGGCTATTATATGCATCCTTCAATCTTACTTTGAATCCAAATTTAGATACATCCTTAATTTCTATTTGTAAGTCTATATCACCCACTTCATAAGTAAGGGTTGGTAGAACAATAGGAATTTCCGCAAAAGGAGTTGTAAAATCAACATGAGTAAAACTACTAGACCCAGCCTCCGCACTACTTATTACAGTTTGTAGATCGCCTAAAGATTCTTCCCCTAGATCAAATGACTGATAAGATAAATTTGAATTTGAACCCTGAACTAAACCAGAAAGAATATTCCTTTGGACTAAAGTTGAACTCTCATTATTTTGAGAAACTAGATTTACATTAACTGCCCCATCATTTATAGACGACACACCAAATAATACATGAGGTGGAGCACTGCTTGTAGCAGTAGTTAAGGTATTGTGAAAAATCAAATATGAATCATCATTATCATTACTTACTAAAAACTCATTGCAATCATCAGATGGATCATGAAAACCATCATCACATTCGAGTTCGAATTGGGCACGTTGTTGAGTATGCACAGAGCATACATCATCAGTATTAGGATACCTGTAATGGCGTATCTCTACTCTAACCGGCTCATCAGAAACTAACGTAAAGGGATCAGCGGAGGGGATGTTCCCATTTCCATCACAATCCCATGTTGATAGCGGGGTATCTCCTTGCCAAAAACTAATATGTAAGCCTACTGATTTTACTGGATCTGAGGCACTACCAAGTCCAATAATTGAAACCTGATCATCCTCACTTAGATCATGAGATAACACTATTCGAGCATCAACGACCTCGTCCTCGTTTACATCTAGATTATATTTTACTTCAAATCCACAAAGCTCGCCAGTTTTAAAGTTAGGATCATCAATATGCTCATCAAAATCAGGATCTAAGTCATAGTTAGATAAGGTACATTCTGTATCAACAGAAAGCTCAACAATTACATCATAATTTCCTACGAATTCATCACTAATATCTGCAGCAAATGTAACACCCCATTCGTTATTTAAATATCTATTTTCTTCACGAAATACTTCAGAGCCTCCTCCCAATGTCGTTAAGTTAAGGGTTATATAATTGAAAAACAGATAGTTATTTTGTATATTACAAACACAATCATATCAAAAAAGATGAAAGAGCATCAAAGAACATCTCGAGCTAATCAAAAGCTTGAAAAAAAAACTGACTTCTGAAGAATTTCTTTCACGTCATCGAGTGAAAGAAACTGACTTTACCAGGGAACGAAATTTAACCTTCCAAGTAGTTTTTCTACTGCTCATTAATTTTTTAACAAAGTCACTTCAAGCAGAATTGGATAATTTATTCAAGGTTCTTTTAAACAAAGAAATTCCTGTACGAGAAGTAACTAAAGTAGCATTTAGTTTGGCGCGTAAGAAGCTTCGGCATGAAGCTTTTTTAGAGTTAGATAGGGATCAGATTGATTACTTCTATCAAAATGTTACTTATAAAAAATGGCGTGGATTCAGGCTACTGGGCATTGACGGCTCTACAGCAAGATTACCAAATAGTGAGGATATAGTATCAAAATATGGTATTCACGATACCTCTGAGTCGGGAGTTTCAATCACATATAGCCGTTTATCACAAGCCTATGATTTACTCAATAATATTACTATTGACGCTAAATTATCAACCTATGATGATAATGAACATAACTTATCGATGCAGCATAGTGCTCGGTTTCAAGAGGGAGACTTGGCATTGTATGATAGGAATTATGCTTCTTTTTGGTTGTTCGCTGTACTCATAGATAAAAAGGTAGAGTTTTGCGCAAGGCTAAAAACTGGAACTTGGAAAGCGGCAAAACAGTTGATAGATAGCGGCGAAAAGGAGATTATAACAAAAATATACCCCAGTAAAGTTAGCGCTAAAAAATGCAAAGAATTAGGCCTCTCTACTGTTCCAATTACACTTCGGCTTGTTTGTATTGAACTGAGTACTGGAGAAAAGGAAGTACTGATTACAAGTCTGATAAATAGGGATGAATATCCCTACGAAATATTTTCAGACTTGTACCAACTTAGATGGCAGGTAGAAGAGTCTTATAAAATCATGAAATCAAGACTAGAAATTGAGAATTTTAGTGGAAAAAGCTGTTTGGCTGTTGCTCAAGATTTTCATGCCAAAATATTTTCCTGCAATCTTACAAACATCCTTGTCTTTGGCACAGATAAGATAGTCAAACAGGTATGTAAAAAGCGGAAACTAAAATACAAACCCAACTTGACGCAGGCGCTCAATCGCATGAAAAATAGCATTGTTTTATTATTTTCAAGAGAAA
>JBLHWH010000297.1:0-6175 GCA_047628935.1 Halioglobus sp.
CTAGGGATTCTAAATCAAACTGCCCATACACAACATAATATTCCTCTCCACCTGCAGGACTTGGCAATATTAATGCACCTTGTATAGCTGGCAACCCATCTCGCACATGAATATCTCCCGAGCTTGTGATCCAATTTTCCCATTGATCATTATAATTAATGGTGTCTTCTATGTATTCATTATTACCATCCCATACGGATTGACCATTGGTGTACATAAGTACTTTGCCATCTACTGAAGTAATACTAGAATTGGTCCCTCCAAAATCTTTAAATCTCAAACTATCAAATCTAATTCTAGGTGGGTCGAAATTAAAATCCATATTGGTAGCTCCCCATGTAGTATCCAATTGAATATCCGTTTGTATCTCGTCATATATTGCTGAACCGAACATCCAAATATTGTCTTCATGCTGTGCTAGACAACATGAAGACAACAAAATCATAGTCAATAAAATACTAAATCTCATCATTTAATTAAGATTAGTTTTTGATGATGGATTACAGCATTACTTTGTAGTATTTTCACAAAGTAAACTCCATTTGGTTGATTTGAAAGATCAATGCTATTATTTTTCAGATTGAATTCAGAATTTATATTGCGCCCATTAATGTCAGTAATTATAATTTCCAACCCTTCCATTTCTACTTTATCCAATTCAAACTGATAGATTCCATTACTTGGGTTTGGATAAATTTTCAAATCAACATTAGATTTAATTGCTGATCTACCCTGTTGGTCGAGGTTTGTAACCTCGATCCCCACTATCTTTACTTAACCACAACCATCTGCCCAGTATAAAGCTCCTCTACCCCATCATAAACCTTATACACATACGCACCTGACGGAAGATTCTGCAAATCCAATATCGTACTCGCCCTTTCCAAAACCACAGACTTCACCTCCCTACCCGAAATATCAAAAAACCGAACCACTCTATCGAACGCTATATAATTATGAAAATTGATCTTCAAAAAATCTGATGTTGGATTGTGGTGGTCCTTATTTTGAATTTGAAAAGTCTATTAAAAAAACAACACTTCATTCAATTGATTTCTAATCCACTTTGATTAATCGCTCCGTATAAATAACTCGTTCCTTATTATTTTCTGGCACATACTCCAATGAATATACTCCCGATGATAAAAACGAAACATCCAACTTATCCCCACTAAATCCTTGCTGATGAAAAACCATCTGACCTTCCATGTCTAGGACAAATAAATCTCCTCTGGTATCATCTGGAATTTCGATAGTAATCAATGCCGTAGCTGGATTTGGATACATCTTCAAGTCTCTTCTCCAATAAACGGCTTCTCCTAATACTGTCAATATACTCGGATCGCATTTCTCTTCTTCATCCACTCTGAATCTCGGAAAGTTAGGAAAACTTCCTGTTGAAGATACTTCAGGTAAGCTTATCCCTTGTTGTACTAAATCACACGCAGTCCCTTTTTTGTTAGGCTTATGGATTACATGAAAAGAATAACTACTGCTTCCTGGTCTGATGTAGATCCTGCAATCTGGTCCCAGAGTACTTTTGAAAAATTGCGTAGAAAAAGGATCATTGATACCATTGTGCTCCGCTATAAATACTTTGCCATTCTCCAGATCTTCAAAAGCTACCTCTACTTGCCATAGAGAGTCTCGGGTAGCTAGATAAAGGAACTCAGAGTTAGAGCTCCATTCACATGTAGCAAAAGCTAATTGTTCAGGCTCAGCAATTGCTAATTTCCTCACATCAGATAATAATCCAGTCTCTCGATCAAAATTATAAAGCAGTAATCCATCATCATGATTGAAGTAGGCATACATAGTACCATCTGGAGAAAACTTGGCGTCACCAGCAGCTGAAGAATGATCAGGATCAAAATCATGAAAAGAATTTTGAACACTGCTTAAATTCAACCCATCATTATCTATAGAAAAAGTATAAAATTTACTATCTGCTCCAGGATTAATAAGCCACCAATCCTCTCCATTACTATGATTTATGGCCGTGAGGTATGACCACAGAAATTTATCAATGGTATAGAAGTCCACATTCTTTTCGGTCACCGCTCCAAGGCCCCCATCCAAGGCTAAATCTACATAGCTATACGTTAAACTAAGAATATCAAATCCTCCGTCAGCCCCCCTTTCTAATTTCTTATGAATCACATAATATCCTTCCTCCTCAGCGGGATCCTGAAGTATCAACATATCCTGTGTCCCAGGGTATCCAAAACGGCAACTCCCACTATACCAAAAATCATCAAAAAATTCTCCATTATTTATACCATCGCCATTCATCATGACTTCATGCTCTCGATTGGCTATAGCACAGCCATTAGAATATAAAAGCAATTCTCCGTCTTTGTTACATATAGAAACATTGTTTTGATCAAAGTTCAAACCCTTATCTCTCAATTCTGGAGCAAAAGGTTGATTGTTAAAGTCAAATTTAAGGGCTCTAATTTCAATCCCTATTTGTTGATCAGAACCCAAAAACCATTGATAATCTCTCTTGTCTTGAGTTATTGCTGAGTTAGAAGCAAATAAAACAAAAAGGAAGACGACTTTTATATTCATCATAGTTGTACATTTATTCGTTTATATACTAATTAGTAACAACAACTCTTTTTACTGTGTGGTAACCAGACGAATGTGTGATAGTAATAAAATATATGCCTGAACTATATGTAGAACAATCAATTTTTAATTGGCCTTCAAGATTTTCAGATACAACGTGAACGCGTCCAAATGAATCTGTAAGCTTAACTTGTAATACTTCAAAACCTGTTTTGTTTTCAAGTATCATATAATTACCCGCAGGGTTTGGACTTACTAAAATCTCATCATTCGCATAGTCTGATTTATTTCTAGACTTAGGATCTTCAGACCACTCGCTCTCACACGTTACATCATCATATGTTGTGGATTCACCTCTATGGTCTAGTATTCCTCTAGCCCAATAAACTACATCGCCATACATATGAGCACATAGCTCAGCGGCATCTCTTAACTCTTCTACCTCATCTGATCTCAATTCTTCTTCTATCATATCTTTAAGAAGTGTACGATAGATGTTTCTATACAATCTTAAAATATAGTTATTACAATCTAATACATCTAAATCTGCAATACGATTCTCAATTCCCGCCTCCATCATTTCATAGCTCAACTTTCCTGAACCAACATCCTTTCGCAAGTCTTTTACTGAATTCTCTATATCAATAAACTCATCCATATCACAATAAAAATCATTATAAGGAATACATTCCTCAGGAATCATTCTTTCAGGCTTCAAGGAATTTAACTTTAAAGCTTTGTATCTTAATACCCATGATTTAAGTGAATTTAGATTTTGAGTTGATTCAAATTGTGAGAATAGCCAACACCAATACTCATCTCCAGGCTCTAGATTAGTCGGGTCTCCAGTAGGATTATTATCACAACCTGTCGGAAAGGAAGATGGAAAATCAGGATCTTGTGCTTCTATTCTAAAAAAACCAGGTGCTTCCCATTGCTCAGGATGATCACATTGAGAAATAGCTCCTACGGTAGGACAATCATCAACTGTAAATCTTGATTGAAATACTTCATCTTGAAGTAAATCTTCAGTAAGAGCTAACGAGCCTACCGTTCTAAACACATTATTAGTGTGATATTGAGGCCCCAATACAGCTCTAGTAACGATATCTCTATTTCCATCTAGGAAATGATTACAGCCTATATCATGCGTTTGACTGAGATTATTGACAAAAAGACCAGTATTATCAGCTCTTATTTGGTTAAATAGAATCTCGCTACCATTATGACTATACAGTCCAATACCTTTCCTAGGTTCAGTTAATATTTTGCTTCCTCCAATTCTCGATCCCGACCCTCCTTCCATAACAATGCCATGTCCAGTAGCCCCAGTTAAAAATTGATCAGCAATTCTAATTCCATCACATGAAATACAGTATATATTTGTTCTCATGTGCCCTCTGATAGCATTTGATTGAATAGTACCACCATCATGATTAAACACATAAATTCCATGAGCACCTTCACCATTCCAGTGTTCACTATTTACGTTGATATATTCATTTTCCCAAACGGTCAAATACACTGGATTATAGGCAGCAATAGCACGGTAAGAAGCATTGATCGCAGCATTATTCTCTATTCTGGTCGCACCATTCTCTATATAGATACCATAAAGAGGTGCTACATCTCCTGCACCAATATTATTTTGTTCAATTAATACATTTTGATAATGTTTTATCAAAGCAATTCCTGTTTTTTTTGCATTAATGTAATTTTGCCTAATAAGAGATGGTATTGGACTATAATGTAGAAAAATACCGAAATTACAATCCTGAAAGATGCCATTCCATATCATGCCTCCTGTTTTAAAATATCGAATTCCCATACCGCAGCTAATAAAATGATTTTGTGCTGTAATATTTAACTCGTATGCATTCTCAGCATTTATTCCAAAATCGCAATTTCTAATCGTATTGCCCGTAAAAGTAGGAATAGTACCCTGCCCATCAATAAATATACCATATCCTGAGTCTTCGATTATACAATCGACACTTGTAAGCACTGAGTTTTCATTAAGTTTTATAGCAGTTTCCGCACCCCATATTGTAACATCTCTTATTAATAAATGTGCTCCATCATTTACAATTACACCTCCAAAATCAGCCCCACATGGTCCTATAAATCCTCCATTTTTGGACAATAGATTATTAGAATTTACTACTATATTGGAACCAGGCGTTAGTAAAAAATTTAGATCTTCGCCAAAGCTAATGCCGTCCACATCTATTTCTAGAACTCCATCAACTTCTACTGTAGCCACCGCAGTTCTAAGATCAATTAGATCATTTAATTCTAATATTGACAGTAAATCGGACACTGAATTAGTCCCAGATAAAGTAACTGTACCACAACCTTCTGTAGCATCTATTTCCTTACTTAGCGTAGTACAACAACCAAATTCATCTTTAATGAAAGCCGTAACAGTATATATTCCAGAAACGGCATATGTATGTTTAGGATTTAATTCACTACTCGTTATTCCATCTCCAAAATCCCATTCGATTGACGATATGTTAGATGTATATAAATTAGGATCGTCTTCTACTAAATCAAAGTCATGCCTTAATGAACCTATTTTCCACCCAGTAATATCCAAGTTCGCATTCTCAATTTCGCAATTCACTGAAATATTATCGAGTAAAATCATATTAAACCCATCTAGTACACTTCCTGATTCAGCCTTAAAATTTAAAAATTTACTTCCTGGCACCAAATCGAGACACAGGGTCGTCCATCCAGTCTTTATATTGTAGCTATTATCAAGGGGAATAATGGTAAGAGAATTATTAGTACCAGTAAACACCCATAGTTCTCCCCACCTTATATCTATTAATTTTTTATTATCAGTGTCAGTTGACATTGCGGCAAGATCGAAACTTAAATTAAATTTCACATTAGGTGCTAGAGGAAATAAAAGATTACTACTACTCTGAATTCTTTCATCTCCATTATTAGAAAGTCCATAACCTAATCCAGCTACTCCACTAGTTAGTAACTCAGAAAGTTCCTCGTAAGCATCATATTGATCTGGAAAGAAATCTGGAGAATACATATCGGGGCTATTTGTTGCATCCCAACCGTCATCACATTGCCAAAAAGGTGAAGGCCAATGCTCTTGATTCCATATATCAAGGTCGTCAATACAATCAAAATCAAATTGCTCAAAATCATGATTGGGGATTAAGATTTGACTATCACAGGGGTCGTCACAAGCTTGACTAAGTGCAAAATTTAAAGAAAGAAAGAAAGAAAGAAAGAAAGAAAGCTATTGACTTCTTCATAGAAATAAAGGTTTTAATAAAACGTGAATAATTGTATTGATTTTAATCGCATGAATCGTGAAATTCATGTAATTGTATTTTCAAAGATATACTAAAAAAGTTACGTTCCTTGTATTAATTGCGATGTTTAACATATATGATTTTTCATAATAGACCATTAACAGAATAATCGACTCACCACCTACTCACTATAATTATCCTTAATTTGAAGAGAGATTTACGCGATTAAAGACTGCATATTATATTCATTCAGTACTATCGACGATCTAGTGCACTGTTAAAAATTACAACCAAAAAAATTAGATACATACCTCCTTTTA
>JBLHWH010000298.1:0-6114 GCA_047628935.1 Halioglobus sp.
TTTTTATCTTTAGTAAATGCCAATGATTCTTTATTTAAGGGGCAACGTTAGATCTGGGATCTCAGTTTTTGCATCAGTTTTCATCCATCATCCGAAATATAAATGACACATTGAAAATAAGAAAGCAGATATAATAATACCATACAGGAACACCAAGTATGATATTCTGATTAACTTATATTTTCTTGCTAATACTACACCTAAATTATGGATGTCAGTAATGATAGAAGGGTAGAGTGTATCCTCAGTTTCGATCACTTCCATCACAGATTTCTTATAATCGACTAATGACATATCATGAAAATCATCAAACGTCATTAAGTCTGCACTTGCAAGCCGTTTTTCTGGTGCTTTTATTGACATAGCCTTAGGGATAGTAGCAATAATAGCAAATGAAATGGATAATATATTTGTAAGAGCCAATCCACCAACGGCGTATATCATATGCGGGTCTTCCTGTAATTTGGTATACAAAGTACCTAGTATCATAGATATTATAATCGCATTGGCTGTGATTAAAATATTTGCTTTCGTATCTACTATTTGAAGTCTAGCATATAGATTTTTTGAAGTTAATCTAAACCAAGTTTCAATTCCTCGTTCGGGTTTACCTTCCGCCTTTAATAACTTCTTTTTTAGTTTTTTAAAAGCTTCCTTGTCCACTCCTAGATCTTTCCTAACTGCCTTGTCCAAGGCTTTTTTTTGGTCTAATTTATTTGATTCCTTTTCCATATAATTCTTTATTCTAATTAATTATAAATTTAGCCTCAAGCTCAACCCTACGTCTTCAAAATTTATTTTATAAACATCTTATTGTGTATGTATACATTAGAAAAAGGCATCATGAATAAAACAAGTATTAAAGTCACATTATTTTTATTCATCATAAACCCCCAATTAAAATGTTAGTGCACCTCCTATGGAAAACTGAGTATCTTCACGTCCGATATGATATCCGATTTTGAAGCCTATAAGATCCAATGGAGTAAGATACACTCCGCCTCCATAACTTGTATGCCAATCATCAGCATCTTCACCTTCGAGGAATACCTTACCATAATCAAAAGATCCATAGAGTCCTATACCCGTTTTAAATTTCCCCGCCCCTTGAAGCAACCTTATTCTTAAATCTGAAGCATGATAAACCAATCCATCTCCTGCAAATCGATTTGTCTTATATCCTCTTAATCTTGAGGTATTCGTTAAGAAGTTTGCATGAAAAAATTCATAATCACCGAATGTATATTGACCTCCTATTTGCGTCGCCAATAAAAATGAATGGGTGGCAGTAAATGGGATGTAAGCGGTAAGGTTTGTGTTCAGAGTAACATTACTAAAGTCAGAATTTGAAAGACTTTGTTTATAGTCCGCGCCGAGCGTATATTTATATCCACTAGTCGGTATGACAAGATTATTCATTCTCATACTTTCAAACTCCAAACCAATTCCAGTATATAGTTTACTCTTAAAATCTTCGATATTCCTTTCGGACTGTTCTAGATTTACAAATCGTTCTTCATCAGTAATTTCATCACTTAGATTTATATAACTCACCATTGGCTTTATAGATATAGAGTTACCATTACCTATATTTTTAATAAAATTTGGATTCAAATCAATATTGGTTCCTCGTACAATGAAAAATGAAGGAGCACCTGCATTTTCATTATCTGGAAATATTTTAGTATAGTCAATATATTCATTTCCTAGGCCATAGAAAAATTGTGAAAAGGTTGGACCTCTACCATCTATGGAGAGTTGAAAGTCCCAATTTTTACCAAATGCATCAGGCCAATGACCTTTATAACTTCCTACTAATGCCGTATTAGCATTGAAATATGAAAGGCTTAGCGTATGACTTGATTTATATGGATTCTTTCTAAATCCATTTTTAATCCACCAAAGATTATAACTTAAGCCTATTCCTTCATCAGTATAAAAAGAAATCATCGGGAAATGTATAGACTTATTCATCTTCCAATCCAATCTATCAAATCTGTTTATTCCTCGTTCATCTTTAATTTTGGATTTTACAGTTTTACCTTCCAAATTCATTCCTTGAGGTTTATCATAGACTATTATTGAAATATTGTCAGCGTTATTTTTCACCTTATCTTCGCCACTTCCTCCAACTACTCTTACTTTTATAGATGACTTCTTCTCACCAGTAAAAAGAAAAGTATCATTATCTTTTAAGCCAAACAAACGCAATTCATTGGTATGTTTTCCATCCAATATTCTTGACCAGATAAGATGTTTATTACTTTTAGACTGTTGATAGACATCAACTTTAAGTAAGTTATTGTCTAGAGCTTCTATTTCGAATATATCATCAGAATTGGTTCCAATTGCGGTTACTTCTTTAGACAAGTATAAGTATAGTTCTTTGGCATACTTTTGAAGTTTTGCCCTTCTATTTTTTAATTTCTCTTTAATTCTATCCCCACTTATTTTATATATTTCTTTTGGCCAGGCCTGAAATGCTTTATCTATGACCTCGTCCGTAATGTTGTTGGCTAAGGTAGAGGCTATAGTTTCATATTTGTCAAGCGTCATTTCGCTTAAGAAGTGCCTATCGAAGTGACGTGCATTAAATGAGAGACCATCTACCATATCAATATCATCATCGAATTTTCTCAAGCTTGGAGTAAAGAATTTTCGACTCGCTATATAATTTAAGACTCCATCATTTTTGAAAAATACTTGATCTCTATCTCTAGGTATCGCCCTATATATCTTCTTGTCAGGAAATGCTTCATCTGCATATATTCCCCATCTCCATTGATCATCATGCCTGTCCCAGTCACCTACTAATAAATCAAATAATCTAGCCTTTAATACATATTCCTGATCGACTTTATGTTTATGACTTTTTGCTAATTTATCAACTAGGTCTGCAGTGCTTATGGACTTTTTACTGTTTCCATAGGTTGGATGCCCGTCCATATTACCACCTGGGCGCTCTTCAAATAAGTATAATCTATTGGCAAAATCTAAGTTGTAATTACCAAGCGCTTTTTGATTTGGTAACCAAACAAATTTAGGGTTTGCATGATATATTTCTGCCGCTTCGGCTAATTCAGGAATTGCAAAAGCACCATATGGGTGAGCAGCAGATAATCCATCTTGCATTACATTTTCAGCAAACGTATTTCGTAGGGCAGGAGGAACGATCTTCTTTATGTCTTTATCAATAGATCTAACCACCCATTGTCTTCCATCTTTATTTTCTAGTCTCAATGATTTAGTTTGGAATCCGCCACCTTGCTGCACTGGTGTCAATCCACCTTCAATCTCGTCTAATAAGAGTAAAGGCGCATCTATTTCCGTACTCCACTCTTTTCTATACGTCTCACCCATTCCAATCGTTCCTTTACTATAGAGTTTAGACGCTGCAGTTTTTTTAAACTTGGGATATGCATCAAGGTCTTTGTACACAGATTTATTAGAATAATCAATGATTTCTTTTTTGTAAAGTCTCTTTCTATAAATTGATATGGCTTTATTAGGGGCTTTTGGATCTTCCTTAAAAAACTCAAGCCATAATTCGAGTTCCTTTGTATGCGTAATCTTTGCAAAACCATATTCCATTGCTGCAAATTCAGCTAATCCGCCTTTTCTTACATAATCGATTTCGGCACCACTACCGGCTATCACGAAATGGTTGTCTCCATTTAAAATATACTGCATGTTTTTATCATGAGCAGAAGAAGATATGATACCTTCAAAATTGGCAAGTGCAAGTTGCATAGCTGATCGATAGGCTTCGTACTGAGGATGACCCATCTTTTGGGAATTAACAGCAAGTTGTCTTACACCATTAATGATGGTACCTAATATAGGAAGTGGAAACAAATGATTTTTTGCGGGATAATTACCACCTGTAATGCCATTACTATAAACTGGATGATGACTCGCTATGACAATATTCTTATTTTTATTTCTTGCAAATACATTTTTCAAAGCAGTTACAAACTCTAACTCATTGTCTATTTCACAACTAGACCTTTTTCTTTCAGAAGTATTGTCTCCTTGCAGCAACCATTGAGAATCTATTAATACTAGTATCAAGTCATCTGTAAGTGATACTACCTTAGGTTGGCCACATCCTTGACTTGGAACTAATATGTTCTTTCCGCCCACCTTTTCTTCAATGAAATTTTCTGAATTTTGGATACCATGTAAATCATATGAATGGCCATTTGACCACTCATTATTTCCTGGTATAAAATATACTTTATCCGTATTGTTTTTTAATTCCCGAATACAATGTTCTATATCTTTATTGGTTTGTAGAAAACCAGGATCTTCTTGATCAGGCACACCATTTTTACCTAATGTATTACCTAGAAACACTACACTTTGATTGTCACTATTAGGCCTTAGTTGAGTCTTGATCAAGTTTACAACATTAGACCCGCTTATGTTTTTATTCTCATTATAAATATCTCCCACCATAAATATTTCATAGTCAATATCATTCAAGTCAATGCTGGAGTTATTCCCTGTGGTAGTTACTGGTCTTTCTATTTCATTCTTGTACCATGGCTTATTTGCAGCACAAGCACTCAATATTATAATTGAGAGGATAAGTAAACTTGATAAAAAATGATTTTTCATTTTGTTCGATTTGGAGAATGTTTTGATAATTAGTATTTAAAGTTGGACTTACATTAAGACCAGGGCTTAGTTCTCGATGATGTTTATCTATGACTCATACCAGTCAATTGTGTCTGTACAATTTTTTGGATAAATACCAGATTTTAAGAATGTTTGAATTGATTGTTTTTCATAGTTGAATTACTTTGTTTAAAGCTACAATAATTTGCTTGTAGATTCTCGCCGCAATAACATGTTTTCTGCTAAATCATATTTTAAGGTGCTAGGCAAAGTAGACTTGGAGTCTATAGTAGAAAAAGTCACGATTTCTTAGGCCATAATTGTTAGCTACGAATCTTTGTATTTTTCCATTTAAGTTTTTCGCTTTGCTATTGGTTAATCCATCGGAAAAGAAGTTGATTATATTTTCTTGGTACTTGATGAGCATCTTTCTTATAAACGATGAAGATCTTGGGAAGTCTTGTTCTATATCTTCTACCCATTGTTCGATATGTTTTTCTAACCACCATTTGGGTTGTATTTTGTTTTCTAAATTGTACCATTGCCTGAGCCTTTGCACATACTCATAAGCCAATTTAATATTAGGGTATAATTTGAATAGGTGAATGGCGATAATCATTTCATCATCATTCCATTTTTCTTTTGCTTTGAATAATAGATACCGGCTCTTAGTTAAGAGTTGTTTTCTAGTCCATAATGTATCTTCGATTTGTTGATGGTCATCAGGGCTTAGATTATTTTTCTCCTCAATTCGGATGCCTTGCAGGAAATCAAGTGCATGTTTGATAACGTGATATTTGTCTACCGTAACGATCGCTTGACTAAACCATTCTTTGCATAGTTTCTTGAACATGGGGCTCATATCGCAACAAATGTGTTTGACTTTATTGAGTACTTCGGAACAGAAACAAGACAAGGCATCTGCTATAAGTCCGGGATTCATACTTTCCATCAGCATCGCAATCTTCCCGCTCTTAGGGTTAGACAGTATGGTGCAATATCGTTTACCTATCATTTTTTCGTCAATATTCATGTGTGTACCCATGTGCTTGGGTTTAAATATATGAATGACTTGTTCTTTTACAGCCTCCCCTGTTTGTTCATCTGACAAATAGGCCGTAGTACCTGCAAATTCTCCACCTATTTTCTCTTCATCATAGTTGCTGATCTGATTTTCATACCAATAATTCGTTGTCTTAGGATTCATATGCCAAAACCTAGCTACAGTACATATGCTTACTGGATGTCTTTCAATTGATTGCTTTTAAATAATCCACAAATTCTTGTGTCAGTTTTGGTCCATCCGAATGGAAATTATATTGATTGCTATAATGTTTTCCGCCTCCCTTTGGCTTCCATCTTCGTCTTCGAATTACTAGATATATTGGCTTCAAAGAAAATGAATGTGATAGTACACTCACCTCATTACAAAATCCATCAAGGACAACTAATTGTTTTGATAATGCTTGTGGAAGCAAATCTACTTTCTCTTCT
>JBLHWH010000299.1:0-6112 GCA_047628935.1 Halioglobus sp.
AATAGAAGCTGTAGTGCACTACAGCGATGTTTTTGCAACGAAGTAGACGCAGCGATATAAATGCACATTTTGAAAATATTTATTATCAAAAAATGATTAAAAATGAGCTTTCAATTGATTGAGGCATATTTTGTGGCAACTTTCAAAATGTTTATGAATAGTTCAGGCTAGGAGATAGAAAGGGTCATTGTTGATATACAAGTATTATTAGTGACGACTTTTTTAAAAGCATTTATGCAATAAATAGTTCATTTTGATTCAAATACATTTGGGCAAGTGAGAGAAAGCGAGTGAATACATTTGCCGTCCATTTCTTGATATGGTTTTTATCTTGCGAATAATCTACATATGCCATTATGGACATACCCGCTATCACTTTAAAAAAGTAATACTGTCATGCTTTCAATTTATGGGCATATAGTTTAATCCAAATAAATAGCATCAATTGCTTTAAACGATAAGGCATAGTGAGCATTTAGGAAAATTTACCAAAGAGGTAAAACGTTTTGTAAACTCACTTATACATTGTGTATTCATGAGTATCATCTGCTTTCATTTGTGAAACATTCAGATTTTTTTACAGTGAACTATTTTAACGATATGTATATATATTCTGATTCTTCATTCACACAGTATACTTAGAGGTATGTATTGCTGACAGACTATATGAAAACATAAAGTTGTCGAAGTAAAAATTAGCTGTTCATTCTTTCCCCGTTTTTTGAGGCCAGCATTCAGATTTTATTCAGATTCACTAAAGATAATTACGGCTGTTATCACTTTTTAATTCATAAGAATTATTGTATTGAACATGAAGAAATTCAATGAAGAAGCAGTACTGCATCGATTAAAACACTATTTACCGGCTCAGTCACCACTGAAAGATTTTGTACATCATAATACATTACATGCATTTCAGGACCAAAAGTATGAAGAGGCTATTAGGCATGCATCAAAAATTTTTGGTTATAAAGTGTCCTTATCGCTAGAAG
Source organism: Halioglobus sp. (assembly GCA_047628935.1). Lineage (GTDB taxonomy): Bacteria > Bacteroidota > Bacteroidia > Chitinophagales > Saprospiraceae > CAJXUU01. The sequence goes on from JBLHWH010000299.1 coordinate 993, forward strand.
AATACAGGAAATTCTACAAAGAGAATTTGATCAATGACCAAGTTTTGATCAATGTAATAGTAGGAAGGAAGGGAGTAGATATTCAAAATTTTTGGTTAGAAAAAGTCCTTGATGCGGAATATAATAATACTCTTAGCACTAAGATAGGTCATTTGAGAAGTGCCTGGAAAGATCACTATCATTTAGATCTGAATACGATTGTACATACCAACCTTTTTAGAATTCTCAATAGTTATCTAGATCAGGGCATAGCAATGAAAAATTTTCCATATAACAAGGATGGATTTTTAGAGTCTATGCGCAAGTTGGAAAGTAATAGTTTAGTTAGTTTTCTTAAAACGAAACGCGCAAAGGACCTTCTTTTTAGTGATGATTTGAAGATCAATTATTTATTAAACCTTCTCGTTGGAGATGAAAGCTTGTTTGAACAGTATTTATTCGATCAGCAATTTGCACATCCTGGATGGTCTGGACTGGTGTCGAATATAGAAGATAATCCATTGTCATTAATTGATGAAAGATCAATTAGCCTAAAAGAATTAATTACGTTCGAATTATTATTAGAGGTTGATAATCTTGACAATTCTCTTGGCAATAAATGGTCTTCTTTATCCGAAATACCAACAATCAAAAGAGTTGAAATTTTAGAGGAAACAGTTTTTACAGAATTAGATGAAGTATTGGCTATATGGCAAGAAGCGTTTGAGTGGACATATTATGATCAGGTTCTGGCAGGCTTAAAGAGCAATCCTCCGTATCTCGAAGTTAGTGAAACACCATCTTTCCAAGCCTTCTTTTGTATCGATGACAGAGAGTGTTCTATAAGAAGACATATTGAACATTTCGATCCGAAATGTAGTACATTTGGTACTCCTGGGCATTACGCCATTGATACTTATTATCAGCCAAAAGGGGGTTTATTTTATACTAAAGTATGCCCGGCATCAATAACTCCTAAACATTTAATTAAGGAAGTAACCTCTGAGAGGCAAACTGAGTCTGATTTACATTTTAACAAAAAATCACACTCGCTTATTTCAGGCTTTTTGATTTCTCAGACCTTAGGCTTTTGGTCTGCATTGAAACTTATGGTCAATATTTTTGTACCAAGAGCGAGTCCTGCATCATCTACATCTTTTGGCCATATGGATCAATTTTCGACACTTATTGTGGAAAATAGAAGTCCAAAACATATACGAGATGGATTGCAAATTGGATACACCATTGAGGAAATGGTGGATAGAGTCGAGTCGGTGTTGAAAAGTACTGGTGTTATTGCCAATTTTTCTCCGATTGTTTACATACTAGGACATGGTGCCAGCAGCACGAATAATACGCACTATGCTGGTTACGATTGTGGAGCTTGTTCAGGACGTCCTGGGTCTGCGAATGCACGTGCATTCAGCTATATGGCTAATCACAAGGAAGTACGGAATTTGTTAAAGTTAAGGGGAATTAGTATTCCTGAATCTACAGAATTTTTAGGTGGCCTTCATGATACTACTAGGGATGAATTTCACTTTTATGATGAAGAATTACTTTCACCTCAAAATCTCGAATTACACCAACAAAACCAGCTGGTCTTTAATAAAGCATTACTTATTAACGCCAAAGAACGATCTAGGAGGTTTATGACGATTGACTCAAAGGATTCACAAGAATCTATATATGAAAAGGTACAGCGACGTTCTGTGTCTTTATTTGAACCAAGACCCGAATTAAATCATGCTACCAATGCCCTTTGTATTATTGGAAGAAAACAAATAAATCATCATCTCTTTTTGGATAGAAGGTCTTTTCTCAATACTTATAACTATCAAATTGATCCAACAGGGAAATTCTTGCTAGGCATCATAAATGCTGCTGCACCTGTCTGCGGAGGTATAAACCTCGAATATTATTTTTCCAGAGTTGATAATGAAAAATTAGGAGCAGGATCAAAATTGCCGCATAATGTAATGGGGCTCATCGGTGTTGCAAATGGGTTTGAAGGAGATTTACGCCCTGGCTTACCCATACAGATGGTAGAAGTTCATGATCCTATTCGCTTGATGATGGTAGTGGAACACTTTCCAGAAATTGTATTAAAAACTATACAACAGAACCATGCGACATACGAATGGTTTATTAATGAATGGGTGGTTTTGACTGTTCTCCATCCTGAGACCAAAGATATATACCGTTTTAGGAATGGCACCTTCGAATTATATGAGCCAATTCTAAAAAATATAAGGTTATTGGTTTCAGAAGATTTAGAAAAAGTATTTGAAACTCAAACTGAAAACCTTCCAGTATATCAACTTTCATAAATTATGTTACATATACTTCCAATATTTATTTTTATTCCACTTTTCGGGTTTTTACTAAGTATTGTTATTCCGAAAAAAAGTGAAGCTTTTATGTCAAAAGTTGCATTTGGGACTATAGCGATACAGCAAATTTTGGCATTAGCATTTATTGCTCAATGGCTGTTAAACGGTTCAGAAGCACTCAATGTAAAAGAATTTGTATTGTATCAAACTAGCGGGTATGAATTCATTATTGATTTTTATTTTGACGGCATAACGGCTACCTTTTTAGTAGTAGGATCGCTACTTACTTTTCTGATAACTATCTATAGCAGGTATTATCTTCATAGAGAATCAGGATACAAACGATTCTTCAACACCATACTTTTTTTCTATAGCGGATATTGTGTAATTATATTTTCAGGTAATTTCGAAACACTGTTCATTGGGTGGGAAATCTTAGGAATATCTTCTTTCCTGCTAATTGCCTTTTATAGAGAAAGGTACTTGCCCGTGAGAAATGCTTTTAAAGTATTTTCCATTTATAGGTTAGGTGATATTGCGATGATACTAGCAATGTGGATGAGTCATCATTTATGGCATCACAATGTCACATTCGTAGAATTAAATAATATAGCTTCAAGTCATTTAGAATTAGATTCCCATTATTCTATGTGGCTGTCCATCACCATATTGTTGTTTATTTCAGCAATTATAAAATCTGCACAATTTCCATTCTCATCATGGCTTCCAAGAGCAATGGAAGGGCCAACTCCCTCAAGTGCTATCTTTTATGGATCACTTTCGGTACACATGGGTGTTTTTATACTGTTACGAACCTTTCCATTCTGGGAAAACCTCATTGAGTTCAGGTGGGTACTTGGCACATTTGGAATTATCTCTGGTATCCTAGCTACCTATTCAAGTAAAGTACAATCAACAGTTAAATCTCAAATCGCCTATTCATCAATCGCTCAGATTGGTTTAATTTTCGTGGAGATCGCCCTTGGATTAGAAATAATCGCCCTTATACACTTTGCTGGAAATGCATTCTTAAGGACATATCAACTCTTGGTTTCGCCATCAGCAGTAACGTATCTGATTCGTGATCAACTCTATACATTCGTTCCAATAGCTGTCCAAAAGAAGAGTGGATGGTTAAATAAAATCCAAAACACAATTTATGTATTTAGTGTCAAAGAATGGAATCTTGACACCTACCTGTTTATATTTTTATGGAATCCATTTAAAAAAATTGGTAAGACAGTCAATTTTATCAATGAAAAAATTCTTTTATTAATCTTCTTGCCTATATATCTGAGTGCATTTTATTTTCTTTTTGGATATGAAAATACGTCGGAAATAGTAACGCATTATTTTCCTGTACTTTTTGCATTTATTGGGTTGTTTCTGGTACTGAAGGCATTTGTAGAAAGGATGAATATTCAATTAAGCTGGTGGCTGATAGTTTTCAATCATTTCTGGATAGCATTAGCAGTATCCTTTAATGAAGTATTTAGTTTCTCACATGTAGTTATTTATTTATCCGGGGTAATTGTTTCAGGAATAATTGGTTCTCTAACTATTAAATTTCTCAAGTATAGGGAAGTCAATCTGGATATGAATAGTTTCTATGGCCATATCCATGAGTATAAATGGACAGGCTTTATATTTCTTTTGGCTTGCCTTGGATTGGCCGGATTTCCAATAACTACGACCTTCTTAGGCGAAGACCTGATCTTTAGCCATATTCATGAGAATCAATTTATACTATCAATGCTCGTATCTATTAGCTTAATTATTGATGGATTGGCACTTATACGTATATACTCCAGAATATTTTTAGGCCCACATGTAAAAACCTACCACTCTGTTGCGCACCGTTCTTCGTAAGTATGGTTCTAAGGTGATTTGACTTGAGTTTCTTTTCGGTAATGACAATGCCTCCTACCCCAACATCAAAATACTATACATAGACAATATTTTACACTGAACCAGTCGGCAAACAACAAAAAAAATGACTATCGAAAATCAAAAAGATGAACTTTGAGAATGAGGTGAATCAGGAGATTTATCACATCTGAACGGATCTCAGTAAAGTATGGGCAGTAGTTTTTACTATACTTTTTTTCGCCAATTATTCAGTTTTTACTTTTATTAATTATTACCGGAAGTTTAGGTTAAAGGCAACTCGGAAATATCTGTTTCATAATTGTCAACCTCTTCTTCCTCATTTCAACTGGATAAGTCAACATCTCTTGACTCCATGTGGCCACAATGCGTACACTCATAATGTTTGCGAAGAATTCCTTTTTCATGTTGTTGAGGTTCTTTGACAACTTCTTCCTTCCTTTCAGTAAGCGTTCTGAAATTGCAACTTTCACATATAAGTTGGTGAAAACGTGTGTCGTAGCGTTCAACCACTTTGTGGTTAGACTCCTCATCCATCCATACATCATAATCCACAGAGAGTGTATCTTCTTCTTCGATCATTTCTTTGGAAAGGTGCGCATCTTCTTGCTCTTCATTTAATAGCGTCATTGATTTCCCTGTAATTGGAGACTTCATTGGATCAAATCGGATATCCTTTAATCTCTTTTCAAGAATGAATGGGTGATAGTCGGCAAGATATGTGAGAAGGACATACCCCATGAGTAACCCAATTACCAAAGCAGGAAAACCTGATATTATGTATTTAAAGGTACTGGTAAGCCCGATCGACAGCCCGATCAAAACAAATGCGTAAAACCCAATACTACATGCCAATAAAACTGCTGAACCTTTCATTGACGGTCCTTCCTTTTCTGAAACAAATTTGTATTTATCGGTTCT
>JBLHWH010000300.1:0-6004 GCA_047628935.1 Halioglobus sp.
CAACCGTTTTGAGTGGCAACTCCTCATCTAAGAAATGCTTTCTTACATACTTATATATTGTATCTATCCTTTTACTATCTTGTAAATTGACAACTAAACCGACTGTAGAGGCATTCAAAAGTGTATATTCTTCAGAAATAGATAACTTATGAAGGATATTAATAAACGCCATCAATCGCTCGAATGGCTGCATATGAATTAAATCATCCAATCTAGCCCCTATTTCTTCTTTAATATTTCCGTGAAAGACTATGCCTTGTCGAGATCTTTTGAAAAGGTTCTTAATATTTTCAGATTCCGGCAAATTTAAAATTTTTGTCCCAAGAAAATCTTCTTTCCATTGAAGTACAATTTCAGAACTAACTCCACTTAATCTATCTGTAAATCCATAGTGAGGTAAATTAGGACCAATAAATATTAAATCTCCTCTATTATAATAAGATATATGACTTCCAATATGTCGCTTCCCACTGCCATCGGCTATGTATACTAACTCTAACTCGGGGTGAAAATGCCAAGACCGTTCAGTATTATCATTTGATTCATCGAACTTCAAAACTGTAAATGATTGGCCGAAAGTAGGTTCTACTTTTTCAAGGGTAGGATTCTGTTGTTTATTGCTATTTATCATCTTCATTCTATCCAAATTACATGTTCAAGTAAAAAGCAATTTCAATACTTTATTTCGAATCTAGATTACTAATACACCATCTTAACACAAAATAATCAAATAAACGACAATAATGATAATATAGTATCAAACATTATCAATCTAGACATATTATTCTGTAAACATCCATTATATATTTGCATCAAGAAAAGATTAAAAGAATTACAAAACTTAAAAATGTTTAAAATGAAAAATCAAATTATTAACACACTTATCGCAGTTATTTTTTCTGCAATTTCAGTTTTCGCTACTTCAACAGAGCCTTCAATCACTTCAAATGGTACAAAATCATTTGTTATTGACAATAAGGTTTGGAAATCAAGCTCAGTAGACATCTTAATTCAAGATGAAGACGGAATAACGATTTACTCAAATCAACAAGAATTAAAAACGAGTAAAAGATATAGTTTAGAAAACCTAGAAGCGGGAGATTATGTGGTTACAGTCTCAAATAGAATAAAAACAGTAGCAAATAATATCACAATCACAGAAGAAGGCTTATTCATAGATTTCAATGCGAATACAACATATAAGCCTGTATTTAATATCGATAAAAACAAAATTGATGTAAACTACCTAGCTGCTGGAGTTGACACATATATATATATTCAAAACAATGATCAAACCCTATACCAGACGACCATAGAGGACTCTAAATCAATCAATAAGAGATTTGACATTTCGAAATTACCTTCAGGTGATTATTCTCTTGTTATTTCAAATAAAACAGGGTCATTTTCAAAGAGATTCAGTAAGTAAGTAAGTCGTATTCATACAATAATTAAAATACGAATAGTATTTAGATTGTTTAGGCGATCTTCCTGTGGCAGGAAGATCGCCTTTTTTCTTTATTCTTCTTCTTTGTTTGATAACACTATGTATATTTACAATATCTACTTTGTTTACAAATATGAAAATAACTCATTTCATTATTACCTGCTGTTTTTCACTAACTAGCTTTCAGCTATTTAGTCAAGACTCTATCGCTGTTTTATCAGCCAACTTACTAGAAGATTTACTGGAAAATGATGATGAGGGAACTTATGATTTTTTCTCATTGTATGAAGACTTACAAGTATATCTAAAGAATCCTATAAATATAAATAAAGCAACCGAAGAAGATCTGCAAGGATTGCAACTTCTTTCAGATATTCAGATTGCCGAGATACTCGACTACAGGGATAATTATGGTCCATTCATCAGTAAATATGAGCTACAAACAATTCCATCTTTAGATTTTGGTGTTTTGAGTGCTTTGGTTCCCCTTATAACTGAGGGCGGAGAACAGAAAAACCACTCTTTGAAATCGATATTAAAGGAATCTAGATCAAATATGTTTCTGAAATGGAAAAATGTATTACAAAAACGAAAAGGCTTCGATGATGAAAGTTACCTCGGTGATCCGAATCATTTATTTGCCAGATACAATTTCAATAGTGGCAGAAATGTAAGAGCAGGGTTTACCATGGAGAAAGATCCAGGCGAACAGTTTTTTACGGGAAGCAATAAAAACGGATTTGATTATTATACAGGATTTATTCATCTAAGGGATGTTTTACCAATATTCCACACGCTCAACATCGGTGACTACACTATGAGTATGGGACAAGGACTAATTATCCACAATAGTTTTGGCGGTGGAAAGTCTTCTTTCGTTACAAACATAAAACGTGGAGGTAGGGCCATAAGACCTTATAGTTCTGTCAATGAGGGTAATTTTTATAGAGGAATCGCTGCATCTTCAAACATAAATAAGAATTTAGAATTAACTGCATTTGCATCAAGAAAAAGCATCGATGCATCAATTGATTTGGATTCTACAATTGATGCTGGATTTGAAAGATTTTCTTCAATAATCATTGATGGATTTCACCGAACAGAAAGAGAAATAGAAAAAGAGAATACGGCTAGCCAAACCTCTATGGGTGGTATATTAAAGTATAGAAGAAGAAACTTCACAGTAGCTTTCAACACGCTACATCAAACATTCTCTATCCCATTAGAAAATGATGATCAACTGTATAAAAAATATAGATTTTCGGGAGATCAATTGACCAATATGAGTTTGGACTTTGGCTATCGGTATAAGAACTTCAATTTATTTGGAGAGGCTGCAAGAAGTAATAATGGCGGTACTGCATTTTTAGGAGGAGCACTTATCAGTATAGGACGAAATACAGACTTGGCTCTTGCTTATCGAAATTATGCAAAAGACTACCAAGTACTTAATGCTAATGCATTCTCAGAAACATCTCTCCCTATCAATGAAAAAGGAACTTATTTTGGTATCAAATCTCGAATAAGCAAGCATTTTACAGCAAGTATGTACTTTGATATTTGGTCACACCCTTGGCTAAGATTCCAAGTAGATGCACCCTCTAGCGGCAGAGAATATTTATTCAAACTGGAATATAATAGAAAGAGAAGATTCAATGCCTATTTCCAATATCGGTATGAAGAAAAACAGCGCAATGGAACTGGTGGCGCCCAAGATAAAATAGATGGACTTGCTCAACGTGGTCAGCATCGTGCAAGACTGCACATGACAAATACGCTCACCAAGTCACTAAAACTGAGAAACAGAGTAGAGTTTACCTTATTTGATAGCGCTGGAGATATAACAGATGGCTACCTGCTTTACCAAGATATAATCTACAAACCGATAGGCCGTTCATATTCATTCACCTTACGTTACGCACTATTTGACACCGATGGATTCGACACGAGAATCTACACTTATGAGAATGATATCCTATACGAATTCAGCATTCCTTTCTATGCGGATAAAGGCTCAAGATTTTACATGAATTGGCGCCAAAGAATCGGTCGAAAGATTACTTTCGAAGCCAGGTATTCTAGAACTTATTATGATAATCGTGATGACATAGGATCATCTGGTCAGTTTATTGATGGTAATGTTAGATCCGAAGTGAAGGCACAAATTAAATACAAATTTTAAATCTATATCAACTTCGATTTCATTTTCAAAGAGAAGTAAAAAAGATTCTAAATTTTGACTACCCCACCGCAAGCGGATGGAGCATTCGCCAAAATTTTTCCAACCTAAAGGTCGGTATTCGGATCTTTTTTGTGATAAGGCGTTTTTATACAAAAACATCTTTTTATGACTCCGACGTAAGCATCGGAGAATTTAAGTATTAAAAACAACATTCTTTTTCTTTGACAACATGTTAAATTACTCTAATTTTGCAGCTTACAAATAGATGATTCCCTGTATGATTATTAGTGAACTTTGGATTGGTGATTTACTTAGGCTTAAAAAGTCGGGACGAGTGGGAAAATTCGCTGGGATTTCTGCAGATCAAAAGATAAAGGTAAAGATCGATGGTAAAGTAATTCTGACTACCCCTGGAAACCTAGAGCATGCACCAGATAACCATTCTGATACTGAGGAACAATTTATATCTAGACCGACAATAATAAAACAAACGCCAAAACCCCTAAACTCAGTAATTGATTTACATATCGAAATTTTAAATCCATCTTTGTTAAACGCTCGACCTGAAAGAATAATTGATTTTCAAGTCACTGCGGCTAAAGACTTTTTAGAAAATGCTATTGAACAAGGATTCCCAAAAATTGAAATAATTCATGGTAAAGGTGCTGGTGTACTAAAAATGGAAGTAGAGCATCTAATTTATTTAAATTCGGAACATATTAAGGCGCAATTTCCACTTAATAAGGGTGGTTCTATAGAATTATGGTTTGTTGTTCCTTGATATCAATGTTTATAATTCCGCTGCATAGCTAGAAACACTAATTATCTAATCTAATGACATCGTTTTACTTGAAATCTATATGGATGTAAAGATTAAAAAATTGGCAAAAGAATCGTTCTCTCGATATGTACACTTTGCAATTATTCACCAAATCTAAGACATGCATGAAAGAAATATTTTGTACTATTACCAGCTTAATAAAAATTATAAAAAATGCGTAACCAGTTAATTATACTATTGCTTTTGATTGCCGGACAGACAATGCATGGTCAAATCACTAAAAATCATATCAATTTATTAGGAAGTGATATTTATATGGAAATCACTGAGCCATACAATAGAGCGCCGCAAGGTCCAATAATAATATTCCCTAACATAGGTATTGAGTTGACGTACCTCCAGGTCCCAAATGATAGCCTTTGCAAGCAGACAGCCGTCAATGTTGCTATGGATGATGCTACTATAACTGAGTATCAAATTGACAACTATACAGCTACCCGCAGTACAGTTATCATGAATCATTTCGAGGATGAAGTAAGTTGGTTAACATTTGATCAATTTTACTTTTCAAAAGGATCAGTATGCACATATTTAAAGTTTCAAATTAAAGGTACAAAAGGAAAAGAATTCCAAGATGATCTACTGAAGACAACTAAAATCGATTTCAATCACCAAGTTGATTATTCTGAACATTTGTCTTTCAATCATCAGCTAGTCGACTGGATGGCTGTATATGGAGAAAACCAGATTGCTGGCATGCTCTTAATAAGTAAAAAAGGGCACGAGCCATTTAAAACCACTACTTTGATGTTTAACGATAATACTCGGATTCCTGATATCGTATTAAGTGAGGCACAAGAAAAAATTAATGATCGAGATCTAGAAACTACAATTTTGATCGAAAATAATCAAACTCAAATTCTTCTTAAATCGAGTCCAAGTCCTAAACCCTCTTTCAAAGCCTATGAACTCATGTTACTTGACGATCGCTTCATGATCATGGGAGCCGTAATATATGAAACAGACGAAGAGTTTGAGGATATTAAGCAATACCTGAAATCGATCAAGAAAAAGAGATAATCATGAGTTTTAGAACAATATGAAAACTCATGAGTTTTGACATCCAAGAGAATGCAATGATATCATTATCCAAGAGTTACATACAGCTGACGCAGAGAGCTATACTGAGGCTGTAACCAATGCAGAAATTGTTATTACTGAATGGATAGAAACAGCAAAGTCACTAGGGCGTGAGGTTCCAAAGCCTAAAGGAAGATTGATGTTTGCTTGACCTGGAAACAATCTTAAAATCTATTACAACCCTATCCCTCCAGCAATTAGCTCTAGTAAATAAGTTTCCCGTTCAATAGACATCCCTTTTTTCTCACTTGTAGCCATTGTCTCTTTGTTATGGTTTATGGCTTCATAAATATTAATCCATTTGGCTTTCATTCCATTTTTTGTTTCATAGGACTCCAAATTTGAAATACCTAACTCTTTGTTGATGTCGCATGTATAACAATAAGAAATCATGTGCTGAATGTCATAATCTGACTTATGCCATGGTCGGTACTCTTCGTAAGCGCCAAAGGGT
>JBLHWH010000301.1:0-5941 GCA_047628935.1 Halioglobus sp.
CCAAAATTTTTCCAACCTAAAGGTCGGAAATCGGATCTTTTTTGTGATAAGGCGTTTTTATGCAAAAACATCTTTTTATGACTCCGACGCAAGCATCGGAGAATTTAAGTATTAAATCAAGCAGTTATGATTCAGTTCATAGCTGCTTTTTCATGTGTGATTTCTATTACAAACCCACAGCTTATTGAATAAATTGTGCTTCCTGAACGCTCTAACAGCTTCTTCTGGAGAAACATTTACATAGTGGAAAAATATAATTCTAATGCAACCCCAGATATAGACTTTACTACAAGAGTTGGTATTCTCATCTCATTAGCAAGTTCATAAAAGGTTGCATGTGAATGATAAAAAGACTAAGATTTAGATACTCAAAAGACCAATTTATTTCATTCGTATATGATTATAAGCCTTCAGTACGGTCTAATTGTCCATTCGTCCATTGAGTGCAACTTCGGTATTCAAGGTTCCGTCTTAAAGGCACAAATATTAATCATCAAAAAATTAAAACATATGAAAAATCTAATTTTTCCACATTTACACTACTTGTCTTTAGTCTGTTTTCAGTATCAGCTTTTGGAGATACATTAAACATAAACCCCACTAAGGAACTCAAAACAAAAATTGAGCAATATGTAAAGACTATTAATAAATCTGAATTGAGCAGTAAGGCAACTGTTTACAATCATTTTCTTGTCAAAGAAGAAGGCTTTATTTACACAATTGACTTTATGATTACCAGCAATGGTGAAATCACTATTCTAACAAAAGACATAGAAGAAGAGTATTATAAAGTTGATTTATTCAATGCAAAATATGTAGAAAAATATTCTATTGTCATACCCACTATTAAAGTTTAAATTAATCTAATAGTAACAAATTTACTGTTGTGGGTTGTGGAGTTGTATTTGCTCAAGCAATGGCTGGGCACCCTAACCATTTTGAATATGTGAAAACTTTTGATAGGACGATGATAAACCAAGATCGATAATATTTTTTAATACCAATTGAATAATATTATCAATAACCCCACAGGTATTAAGCTAACATAACAATCAACACATTTTTTCAAATTAAACCACATTGGTTTTAAGACAATCCTTTTTTATACATATAAGTATATTTCAATATTTCGCAACTCCAAATAAAATAAAGAATATTAAACTTAAAAAATGAGCACTCTTAGCACTCTCATGAAACCCAAAAACAAAGCAACAAAAAACAACTTACATTCCTCTATGCGCAAATCCACTGCGCTCAACACCAACAAACTGCCTTTGATTTTTCATTATTCCAATTCACTTATCACTACTCTCCTTTTATCCCAATATTCATTGCTACGAAATGCAAATGCCGTAGGGTTATAATCTCCAACTAAATCAACATTTGCTTTTTGAGGTACTTTCATGTCTAGAAGAGAATAGACTCCATTGATGAATATCCGTCTTACTTCCTCATCTAGCATATCAGTAGAAGCTCCAATAGTGGATGTCATTGATTTGCCCACCGCTCCATTTTCTAATTGAAAAAATTTAGTCCAAACAGTGGGTGGCATGACCTGATTAGGATTGAATTTCGGGTCACCTTTTCTATGTTTTGAATCGGTAGCCACTATACTATCAGATTCTTTCATTCCATAGTTTCGATCTTGAATATCAAGGTCAGCTGCTCGCTCAATGGCTTGTCCTAAGACCAATATTTCTGCATCATCACTTATCGGTTCTCGAACTCCATATACGTCTGATGGGGCCCAGATATCACCATTCATTATTCCATTTAAGATGGGGTGATTTTTACTCTGTTCCCTTATTATCCCTCTTGTGCTTTGATGTTTGTGATGGCCATGATGCGTATACCAGGTTTCGCCCAATACTTTTTTTCCAAATCCGGATTGCCATTCCTTTTTTATTCCGTTATAATTATATCCGTAGTGCGCATATGGGTGTTCTTTATCTTCAAAATTAAATGCATGAGTAGAGGTTCGTATGCCTATGATAGGTTTCCCAGACAAAAGAAAATCATCAATATATTTCATTTGATCCGCAGGCAATGACCTAAATCTCATAAATAATAACATAAGGTCGGCATTCTGAAGCTTCTCTAATCCCGGAATATTTGAGGAATAATTGGGATCAACAATTCCTAATTTTTCAGGATCTTGAGGATACAATACAGTACAGTCAAATCCGTGTCTCTGACTGAGAATTTTTGCCAGTTGTGGTAACGCCTCTTCAGATCGATATTCTTCATCACCAGATACGAGCACTATTCTTTTGTTCTTTGGGTTCTCGGATGCTGGATATTCGGACCATATTGAGATATTGTCGTTTATATCAATGCTCTTTGTCTCTCGCTTAGAATCTCCCTTGCATCCAGCAAAAATCAAGCAAATGCAAATAATCCAATTTCTCATGATTTAAGGGTTTTGACTTAACATATTTATCATTCCATTTCTAATCTTCAAAAGGATGCATTTTTAATAATTCTGAAGAAGTAAAGAATCCTTTTTTGTCTTTAATCTCAGCTCTAACTGTTTTTACTTTTTCTGGCAGGACAGCAGAAGCTCGATTTCCAAAGGAGTTTCTCACATATGTAAGCACCGCTGCGACTTCATCATCCGTCATCAACCCTTCGAATGGGGTCATGGGTACATTCCCTGCATAATCTCTTCTCAAAACAGATATTGGACCATAGATCCCCTTTAACGTCAGTATGATAAGTCTATCTTCATTTCCTGTGACCCACTTGACCTTTCTAAGCGGTGGATACCCTGATGCGGATAGTCCCTGTCCTTGTTCTTGGTGACACGTCCCACAATAAGCTTCTCGTTCATAGAGTTCTTTCCCTTTTATGTAAAGTACTCGTTCATTACCCTCTAAGTGAGTTCTTATTTCTTTTTCTTCAACTAGTAAAAAAGATCCTAAATTTTGACTACCCCACCGCAAGCGGATGGAGCATTCGCCAAAATTTTTCAAACCTAAAGGTCGGTATTCGGATCTTTTTTGTGATAAGGCGTTTTTATGCAAAAACATCTTTTTATGACTCCGACGCAAGCATCGGAGAATTATAGTATTAAATTTTCACCATTTAGATGCGCATATGCTCTATTGTAGGCCTTCTGTGACCAATCATCTAGGCCATTTTTGTTCACAATATCCAATATTTCTAATCCGTCCTTTTTTTCTAACCATGATGCTGCCACCAATGCTTCAAGTCTCACTCTTCCATTTTCGTCCGAAGCCGCTTTCATAAGTAATTCTTGACGATTGGGTAACTGATGCCCCATGTATTTGATGAATCTGACGGCGGTACATCTTGCCTTAAAATTTTGAGCATTCATTACACTTTCTAGAAGGTCATTGTCGACTTGATTTGAACCCCATATGACCCAAAGTGCTTCTACCAGATAATGTTCATATCTAGAATCGTCTTTATCTAGATCGGATATCCATTTTTTAAGCTCGGTGGAAACCTTGTCCTTATCTCTTGCTCGCAGCTCTCTTTTGGTTCGATATCTTGTTCTATACTCTGGCAACTTCAGGTTATCCAACAATACAGTTATCGGTGCTCCATCTATCACGGCAGAAGTGACTAACGGACGTGATGGATATGTAACTCGATATATTCTGCCATGCACATGATCTCTTAGCGGGTCTCTTGCATTGTGCTGCATATGCCCGATAAGTACATTGTGCCAGTCTACTAGATACAACGAGCCATCCGGGGCAAACTCTAGATCTACAGGGCGAAAATTCTGATCCGATCGAGAAAGTAAATCTTGACGATATATAAATTTGAATCCAGTTCCATCTTCTAGAATTTGATGTTGTTTTGTTCCTAAAAAGCCAATCGCATTATTCAATAAAAAGTCACCTTGTACATCATCTGGAAAATGCCGTGATGAAATTATTTCTGCCCCAGATGTTGGCCTTACTTGTTGTACTTGTTCTACCAGGTCTGGAGATTGATCACTTGACTGGCCATATCTAGACTTAATACTTCCTAGTAGCATCCACCTTACTGCAGATCCAGACGTCTCCAGATAGATAAGTTGCCCCCAATCATCGAATGCTAGACCCCACGGATTAGGGATTGGTAATTGTGCCGCTCTTTCTAGATGTCTTCTTTCTGGATTATACCGATAGAACCCTCCATTTCTTCCTCTAACTGGCCCATATGATGTCTCAACATTGGTGTGAAGAAATACTTCTTCACACATATAAAATGAACTCGATGGGTCTGAACAAAATGCACTAATCACATGGTGAGAATCATAGTCATCAAATCCACTTAATATGACCTCCTCATAATCTGCTTTATCATCTCCATCCGTGTCTTTGTATAACTTAAGATTAGTATCTTGAGACACATAGACTCCATCATGAGAAATCTCGAACCCAGCTGGAATATGCAAGTTGTCAACGAATATAGTTTGCTTATCCGTTTTATTATCTCCATCTGTATCTTCGAGAATGATAATCTTATCATTTGGTCTAGGATCACCTGGTTTGTAATGTGGATATGTAGGCATGACAGCAACCCAAAGTCTCCCTTTATTATCAAAAGCGATCTGAACTGGATTCGCTAAGTCGGGAAATTCTTCTTCTGATGCAAATAACGCTACTTTATATCCGGCGGGAGTTGTCAATTTTGATTCGGCTTCTTCTCCATAGAAGTACTTGTTAGTTCCTCTTCCATAATCATTTGGCTTATAGTTCGTTTCTACTATAGCAAGGCTCTGCGTTTTTTTGTCCGCTAAAGCGAGATCCAATTCTTTTCCTTGCAGAGACATCCATATTGCTGTATCTCTGATGGCAGTCATTTCTCTTTTCTTCTTGATCTCGTCAGGGTAATTATCCGGTCCAAAAGGATTGTATCTTCTACCGAAAACATGAATACCGTTTGGAGATTTATAATCCTCATGCCAAAACCAATCCTTCTCTAAAACCGAAGCATTTACATTATCTCTAATTGTATAATTTGGTTTATTACCGCCTTTAAATGTTTTCTCAGCTAGAAATGCACCTAACTTTTGATATCCATTATTGTTTAGTTGAAAACCGTCAACAGTTAGTACTACATCATCAGAAAACCACTTTTTACTTATTGTAAATACATCTATAAAATCAACCTCCGTCTTTTCCGCTATCTTCATTATTGCGTTGGTGTATAACTGTAGGTTCTTATTTATTTGTTTCCCATCAGGCAAGTCCATCCTGTCTGACAAATCTTCAAAAGCAATAGGAGAGACAAGTACTATTTTGGGACCTGACCTTCCATTATAATCCTGATATTTACTGTGCTCAACAAAACCCTCTAATTCTTTTTCGAAATTCTCTAGTCCTGCCTCACCAGCGAATGATTCGTTGTACCCAAAGAACGCTAAAATGACATCCGCTTCTAGTCTTATAAGCCATTGATCCGGAGTTTCAAAGTGGCCTTGGCTATTAGAGAAATTGGCTAGTTCATCTTGGAATCTCTCTGCACCAGGAAATGCCCATGGAGAATATCTGCCCGAGTGAGGTCTAAATCCCGGTGTATTGCCACCGTCGCACATATTTCTGACAAATAGACTATCATCAGGAAACCTCATTTGAAGCTCAGTTTCGAAATGTCCAAAATTTATCATCCTAGAACAAAGATTATTACCAACTAAAACTATATGATCACCTGTTTGAATATCGATAGCATTGTTCGAATCGATAGTACATTGTGTAAATGTGCCTATCGTAATTATGCTAAGAAATATGGCCTTTCTATATATACTTTTGATCATGTTTTATTGGTATAGATTGATTTCTTATGCTAAGTCAGCATTGAATTTCCATTTATTGCTTTTATGACAGACTAATCTCCAATAGATCCATTATTATTGAAAACCCTTTTGAAAAAAAAAGCAAATTCCACAATCAAAAAGTTAAAACAACCAACACTTTCAATCTAC
>JBLHWH010000302.1:0-5917 GCA_047628935.1 Halioglobus sp.
TCAAAAATGTAAACACTTGGCAGCGACTATTCTCTCTATGATAAACATAGATTGGGATAGCATATAAAAGACGCCCTCCAAAACCAAAGCTCTGAAAGGCGTCTAACCAATTCTTAACAACAAAGTAGAGTCCACTCCGAAAACTCCTCAACACTAAAAATGCTTCTTTTGGCGATATTTTCATTTATTTCAATTAACTGATGCTCAGGCATCACTGAATTTCAAAAAATACAAATCTCATCCAAAATAATTCATTTTGAAGAAATTGATACTTTTCGGAGTGGACTCAAAGTATACCAACAACTAAAACATTTACTTTTCAATAACCACTTTATCCTGGCCTTTTTTCTAATTCTAAATCATTAATCGCATCAGAAATCTCATACCCTAATCGGAGGCCTTCTGCACAGTCCATATTTATATGAACCCCAAGAGGTATTCTCGAGAATGCATTTTCTCTTGCCATTTGTTTGAAACTACTGAATTTTCTAGGCGCTCCTAAGAACTCTGTCCTCCCCGCGTGAGATCTTTCTGTAAAGTTGGTATTGTTACCAAAGAAATTGATAAAAACTCCACCAGCTGCAGAAGCGAAACAAGAATGACCAGAAGGATAACCAGGAAATGAAGGATCAGGCCAATAGATCAATCTGTATAGATTCGTTTGGTAATCCACATCGATATTGTCATGAATATAAACACTTGGTCTCATCACCATATGCTCATATTTATATTTCCATGTAGACACAGCTGCATCATTCAATGCAAACCCGACCTTCACAAACAATGTTAATGACTCTTCTAAATTTAGCTTATACTTATCGATCAACTGATTTGCGATAGATATCTGTCGTGCAGGTGGGCTCATCATCAATCCTTCTACGTCATCACTCCAAAATTCAGCGACCCATAATTGATCATTTTGCTCTTCTTTAGCTTCATTATTCTTTTCATACACATCTTTCATTTCTGCAAAATATAGGCTATTTACATTTGTACTGTAAGGAATAGGAGGCAGAGTAGTTGTTTCTTCTGGAGACACAACAAATGTTCTCACAGATTCCCAATATGGGAATAATGCTCTTTCTGGATCAGCAGAATAGGTCCAATAACCATCTCCCGTAGGAGGTTCATAAGAAGTTGGTTGAGGGTCTAGTATTTGTTCTTCTGCATATACATCCGTTTGACTGTATTTTATGACTTGTTCCGCAACATACACTCCCCAATATTTAGAGAACGCTACTGTTTTATTTGATACTCCAGGACTGAGCAATTGATTTTTAGTTTGCTCTAATCGTCCAATCCGAGGCTTCATAGCTTCTGGAACATTAATCAAGAAGTGATCAATCACGTCAGCATAACAAGCATTAAGTGCTAACTGCCAATTTACTTTTTTAGGTAATTCTTTTCTGTCTATTTTCAAACCTTGCAATCTATTCTGATTGGAAACATGGCCTCTCATTCCTGGCTGAGCAGTTTCATATGCCGCTAAGTTAATATATGCTAATGCTCTTGCCGATGCATTGGGTCTCATTCCTCCTGCATGTCTTTCTAATTCTAATAATAAATCAATCCAATCGTTCATCACGTTATTATTGATTTGATCTACATTATTATGGTTAGAATCATTCCCTCCATGCCCGTTTTGTCCTCCTGTGAAGTCTTCTGTAGTCTCTTCTGTGATCGCTTGATCATCTTTAGAACATGATTGGAAAACTAATCCCATGATCATGATCATACCTAGCGTTTTCAAATAATTCGTTTTCATCTTTAATTAATTTTATAGTTAGTAATTCATAATTTAATGATTGGAAAAGGTGAATTGGTGTTCTGTCTCATAGATTGACATCTTTGAGCGATTGAACTGAGAAAACTCTTTGAAATTGACTGTAATTGTTGATCTTATCGTGATGCGTATCAGTTTGCCGCTAGGCTTCGTACCCTGCCACGACGTAGCGACAAACTGAAATTACATCTACTTTTTAAAAATAACTATAGCTTCAAGCCGCCATAGTCAGCGTGTGTTTGGACTTCTATCCTTCTTCTTTACAATCCTCTTTTAATGCTTGTAATTCTTCTATACTATTAACTGTTACTTGAGTTTCATCATCATACTCGACGGTTATTGGAAATACTAGCGTAGGTCTTACTGCTTCATCTCCAGCTTCTTGCTTATAAGCTCTTACTGCAGCTTTTAATGACATTCTATCATCAAATGTAGTATCCGTACCATCTATAGTAATTGTGACTGGGAATACTAAAGAAAAACATTTAAAGCCTCTGCCGTTCTTACCTTTACACTTTCCTCTCTTAGGACATTCTTTTCTTAATTCCTTGAGCGCTTCTTGTGATTCCACATCTACAATCTCTCCTTCTTGATTTAAAACTTGGATAGGAAAAATCAATTGAGGTCTATTCTCTTTACTCTTCTCTACTTCGTTTTCAGTAAACCAATTAACGATAGTTTCGTGAAGGTTTTCATAGTCAGTAATTTCTGCGGTCGTCTCATCTACAAATTGAATGGACACTGGAAAAATAAACTCAAGACAAGCGGATTTTCCAATAGCACCTCCTTGTAATTTCTCAATACTGCTGTCCGTGAAACTTTCAACATCTAGCAAATCAGCTTCTTTGTTACATGAAGTAAATGAAAAGGCAAGCAATGCTAATATTGCGAAGCCAAAATTTCTTAGATTTTTAATTTGAACCATCATAACTTATAATTTTTAATGTGTGATAAATATGTTTTACAATCATTTCGATTGTTTGTACATGGAGATAAGTAGTCTGCCTTCTTTTTGTACTCACATAAATTGAGAAAAAATTTAATTCGATCGACAATTAAAATATCTTTGATGGCTAATCCCCTATTAATAAAGGGATCATAAGAAAAATTATGTCTGATAAAAAATTATGGAATAATCTTAAAAACGGTGACACAAAGGCACTTGAACGAATATATAGGACTTATTTCACAGAATTATATAACTATGGTAAGAAATTCACTAAGGATGAGAATAATGTAGAAGATTGCATCCAAGAGCTGTTTGTAGAATTATGGAATCGTAGAGAAAAACTATCTGACACAGATGCTATCAAACCCTATCTGTTTGTATCTCTTAAAAGGAAGATTTTCCATTCCGTTAAAAAAATAAGAAAATCAACAGATACAGAATTAGAAGAATCATTCTTCGAAGCAGAATTGTCTATCGACCAAATCTTGATAAATAGTGAAACCGATGAGGAGCAACAAAGTAAGCTTAAGCATGCATTCTCACAATTGAGTGATCGCCAAAAGGAAATTCTATATCTAAAGTATTACTCAGAGATGGACTATGATGAAATATCAAAGATCATGGATCTCAATTATCAATCTGCAAGAAATTTGGTATCCCGTGCACTTTCCAAGTTATCAAAACATATTATTCTGACCATAGTCTTTGTTCTAAGTATGGTAGCCAAGGCATAAAATAAATTAATCTAACATTTGTACATCAAAAGTGAGTACAGAAATAAAAATACATACTTATATAATAAACGATGAGTATGAAGAAATTAAAATATACAGTATTTGCTTTAGTTCTGCACTTGTTTTTTATCAGTTGCGGCAAAGAAAATAGTCAAGTGATTGAAAGCGAGTTGCTAATTCACTTCACCAACTTCGAGGCAGAAGCTGTAGCTCATGGATTAGACATAGATTTATCTACTATAGATATCAATGGTTACATCCAAAACATAGAAACAAGAGGAACGCTCGGTCAGTGCAAATCATATTCTGATGGTTCTCAGCAAATCATTGTTGATGAACAATATTGGAATAGAATTTCTGATTCTGAAAGAGAATATTTAGTTTTCCATGAATTAGGACATTGTGTTTTAGAGAGAGAACATAATGACAAAAAAGATGAAAATGGAAACTGTATAAGCATAATGCAGAGTGGAAATAATGGATGTAAAAGTGTCTATAACACTGAATATAAACCAGAATTATTAAATGAGCTTTTCACTAATTAATCCACTTTAGGAATGAAAAAATAATAAATATGGATAAATATCTACAATGTACACCTATTGAACTAGCTGATGATGATTCATTCATTAGATGGGTTAAGAATGGTTCTCGAGCAGGGGATTTGAATTGGGATACTTGGTTAGCAAGCAATCCAGGAAAATCATCGGATATTCAAACAGCAAAACATATAGTTTTGGGTATTCAATTTAAGGAAGAACCTGTTTCTCAAATGACAGAAGACAAGGTATGGTCGAAGATAAATAAGGACATTGGCACAAATGTTAATACTGGTCAAGTAAAATCATCTAAGAAGTCATCTACTTCCATATTCAAACTGATTTCTTATGGCGCAGTAGCAGCTATTGCCTTGGTATTGTTAATGATGAATATAGGATCTGACTATGACACCAGCGTGCAAACACCCTATGCAATGGTAAAAACCATAAACCTACCAGATGGCTCTACTGTCCAAATGAATGCTGATTCTAAAATAGAATATGACACCAAATCATGGAATGAAAACCGATTTGTATCACTTGACGGTGAAGCTTTTTTTTCAGTACAAAAAGGATCGAAGTTCACTGTCAAGACTGACTATGGAAATGTGCAAGTTTTAGGAACAAGTTTTAATGTCAATACTCGAAACAAAGAGCTAAGCGTTATATGTAAAACAGGTAAAGTAGCAGTTATTAATTCACAAAAAGAAACAATATTGGCACCAGATCAATCTGTTAGTATAGAAAGTCAAATTCATAAATTCAACAATAATACTCCAAGAATTGAAGATAGAAGCAGTTGGATAAAAGGTAGCTATTCTTATAGTAACGAATCACTTTCTAAGGTGATTTCAGATTTAGAGAGACAGTATGATATAAAAATATCAATTGATAAAAATCTTGCTACAACAAAGTATTCTGGTGGATTTGTAAATGGAAATATAGACAATTCTTTATCCGAAGTAATGTGGCCTCTTGGGTTAAAATTTACAATTACTGGCAAGGATGTAAAAATCACAAAGGAATAAAATCAAACCCCTAAAGTTATTTATGCGGATAAATCTCGTTTTCATTTTTTTATTAATCGCTGTTTTTGCAAATGCACAGACAGACGCTAGCGACTTATTGATTACATATTCGAAAGATGAAGCAAGTTTAAATGAAATATTTACAGATTTAGAAGATCAATATGGAATTAGATTTTCATTTGCAACCCAATCAATTGGAAGCAAAAAAATGGCTGTCGATTTCAAAGGAGAATCTATTTCAGATGTTCTAGAATATCTACTTGAAGATATTGATATGGAATATAAAATCCTTGATGAGAATATCTTGGTAAGGAAAACAAAATCCTACACTGAAAACGCCAACGATGCATATAATAAAACGCTACACATAAGAGGAAAAGTTACAAATTCTGCATCATCTGCTGAACTAGACTACGCAACAGTAAGTATTAATAATTCCACCATTGGAACATACACTGATGACAATGGCAGATTCGATATTGAGATACCCGAACAATACTTCGATGAATTATTAACGATCCAATATATTGGTTTTGAATCTACTGAATATGAGATATCAGAATTAGAAGATGCCTTCTTAATTATCTCAATGACTGAAAGCCAATATGCAATAGATGAGATTACAATTGTGAATAAAGAAAAGTCAATTAATATTGGAAACTCAAGTAATTCGACTTCTTTAAATAAGCGTCAAATATTAAGCAATACATCAGGCGTGATGGGAAATGATATTGGCCGTCAACTTCAATTAATGCCAGGAATCACAGCTCACGACGACAACTCAGCCGAGATCAAAATAAGAGGCAGTAACAGTGAAGAAACATTGATGATTCTTGATGGAATGCCGATTTATAGTGCTAACCACTATTACGGTATTTTTAGTG
>JBLHWH010000303.1:0-5893 GCA_047628935.1 Halioglobus sp.
CACTGTATTTCATCTTGTCGTTGTGACAACTCATTTTCAAGGCTTGATATGTCATCGTAATAACTATAATGTACTGTAGCAATCCTAGAAGATATTGCAGCTGATTCAGTTATTATAAGGCTACCACTCATAAGGTATTTCACCTTGTTGAGCATAAATAGCGCATTGTTATAATCGAAGTTATTTCTATACTTATCATGGTTTGCTAATTCCTTATAGTGATCATGCAAAACCCCAAGCATGTGATCGAACTTATAGCCCGAAGGCACATATAATTTTGAAACGTTTCTACATCCTAGCCCAAAATAATTGAAGATGTCATGCCCAAGAGCTATGAAGTCTTCATCAGTCTCGTCTCCATTAATTACAGCAATTGCATTTCTATTTTTTCTAATTATATTAGGGTATTTGCCAAAGTATTCTTCAAAATATGTACTTGAATTATTACTTCCAGTTGCAATAATAGCATCAAACCCTTTTAGCCTGTCTGTCAACACTATATGACTAGCTATGTCAGGCTCCAGTTCAACTAATCTAGAAACGACTGCTTTTATCAATATCTCATCTTTCGCAGATAATTTAGCTAGCGTTTTATGACCTGCAACGAAGCAGCATAGCACATCATGAAACCCAACCAGAGGGATATTTCCTGCTAATACCAAACCGATAGTCTTAGGACTTAAATCATCTTTAATTTGATACTCTGAAGTCCAATTTGATAAAATCTCTTTAGATAAGAAAAAAGTGGCTATAGCTTCTAGCGCATTCCATGATTCATCAACAGTAAACCATTTATTGGCATAGTATGCACTCTGAACGGCTTCTTGCAGCCAACCAGGCTTATCCAATATCTCCTTTCCAAGTGTAGATAAGACTTCGATTCTTCGGTCTAGTGTCATTATTCTTTTAATTCCTTTCTTGTTGCTGTATAACCTCTCCACTTCTCCAATGCACTACTAAAGTCTTCTGGCAATGGACATTCGAAGTGCATTCTTTCTTTTGTGACGGGATGTTCGAATCCTAAAGAAGCTGCATGAAGTGCTTGTCTTGGTAATAGATCAAAAGTGTTCTCCACAAATCGCTTATAACTGGTAAATACTGTACCCTTTAATATTCTTTCTCCACCATATCTTGAGTCATTAAATATTGTATGACCAATGGATTTCATATGCACTCTTATCTGATGAGTACGGCCTGTTTCAAGCTTACATTTCACTAAAGTAACATAATATAAATCTTCTACTATTTCATAATGCGTAGTTGCATCTTTGCCAATTTCATCTTCATCCTCATAGACAAACATTTGCATTCTGTTAGTTGGATGACGGGCAATTCTACCATGAATAGTTCCTTTTCGATCTTCCACATTGCCCCATACTAATGCTAGATATTCTCTGTCTATAGAGTGATCATAAAACTGTTTACTCAGTCCAGTAATAGCATCTTCAGTCTTAGCTATCACAAGAAGTCCAGAAGTATCTTTATCTATTCTATGCACTAATCCTGGTCGATCCGGTTGATTGCCGACCATAACTGGCAGTTCTTTAGATTTAAAATAGTGCACAAGACCGTTAACCAAAGTCCCCGACCAATTGCCTACTCCAGGATGCACCACCAAACCAGCTTGCTTGTTGATAACCATTAGATGATCATCCTCATACACTATATTCAATGGAATAGGTTCCGGTATTAATCCAGTACCTCCCAAAGGTGCATGCTCCATCATAACACGAATTTCGTCCAATGGTCTAACTTTATAGTTAGGTTTAATAGCTTCTCCATTCACTCGCACCAATCCAGCTCTGCAGGCATTCTGCAGTCGATTACGAGTTTGATTCTCCATTCGATTCATCAGGTATTTGTCGAGACGCTCTACTTTTTGGCCCTTATCAACTATTACCTTAATGACTTCGTGATATTCCTCCAAATCCTCTTCTGATACAACTTTTCCCTCTTTTGACATCTGTAATTACTTCAGTTCTATTTGATCCACTATTTCTAGACCATATCCAATAAGTCCAATTCTCTTCTTATCGTGGCTAGATATTAATTTGATCTTGCCGACATTAAGATCTCTCAATATCTGTGCACCGATACCAAAATCTCTCTGCTCTGTGTTAGTGACAGGATCATTATCAGGATCAGAATCAATCGCTTTTAATTTCTGAATGATTTGATCTCCCTTTTCACCATGCCTCATATATAGAAAAACTCCACTTTCTTCTTTAGACAAGATTTTCATGGCCTTATCCAACTTGTCTGCATATCCATCAAACAATAGGCCTATAATATCACCTGTCTCAGTATTAGAATGAACTCTTACCGCAGTTGGAGAATCTGGAGTTATATCACCTTTGTATATAGCTAAATGGACATCATCCGTTGTATTTTGCTTATAAGCCGCAACTTTGAACTTACCGTAAAGCTCACTATCTATATCCGTTTCTACTTCTTTAGAAATAATACGTTCTGTACGCATTCTATATTCTACTAAATCTTTGATAGAAATCAGTTTCAATTCTAATTTGTCGGCAAGCACTCTTAGTTCTGGCAATCTTGCCATAGTACCATCCTCATTTAAAATCTCAACAAGAACACCAGCTGGAAAGAAACCTGCCAAACGTGCCAAATCAATAGCAGCTTCCGTATGACCAGTCCTTCTTAATACTCCTCCAGACTTTGCAATCAATGGAAATATATGACCTGGACGCGCAAAATCCTCAGCTTTTATATTCGGATCTACCATAGCCTTGATTCCTGTAGAACGATCATATGCAGAGATTCCTGTGCTACAACCTTGGCCAATAAGATCAATAGAAACCGTAAATGCAGTCTCGTGAAGTGCAGTATTAGTTTTCACCATTAATTCAAGACCGAGCTCTCTTGCTCTGTCTGATTCTATAGGTGTACAGATTAGGCCTCTACCATGCGTAGCCATAAAGTTTATCATTTCTGGAGTGATAGATTCTGCAGCACAGATAAAGTCCCCTTCATTCTCTCTGTCTTCATCATCAACAACGATGATAATCTCGCCCTTTTTTATGGACTGGATAGCATCTTCTATTATATCCAATTGTATGTCTTTCTTTTCTTCAGTGGCAACCATTCCTTAGTATATTTTTATATCCTTATTTCAATTTTATGTATCCTTAAATTCTAAATGAAGTATCAACTATCAAACATCAAGTGACTTAGTTTTCCGACGCTATGTTCCCAACTATATTGCTCTCGCACAAAAGTAAGCGCATTTCTTCTAATACCCTTATATAATTCAGGATCATTCATCAATGTTTTAATAGAAGCGGCAAACTCGGCTTCAGTATCAGCAATTAGAATTTCTTTACCATTCTTAGCTCCTATGGCATTATTCACAGAGGAACTGGTCACACATGGTAGTCCCATAGCCATAGCTTCAAGTATTTTGTTCTGTTGCCCAGTCCCTAACCAGAGTGGTGCTACAAATATATAAGATTCTGCATATGCAGTTCTCACATCATCCATCCATCCAGTTATAGCAACAGTCGATGTGCTAAGTTGTTTTACTCTTTTATCTGGTCTTGCTCCAGCTATTA
Organism: Halioglobus sp.; assembly: GCA_047628935.1. Classification (GTDB taxonomy): domain Bacteria; phylum Bacteroidota; class Bacteroidia; order Chitinophagales; family Saprospiraceae; genus CAJXUU01. Next base: position 3,573 of record JBLHWH010000303.1, read on the forward strand.
TGACTTTTGTTTCTGGGTCTAGTAGCGGAAGTACTTTATTTACTAAATATTCAGCAGCATCGATATTAGGCGGATACCCCATATTACCAATAAATCCAATATCAAACTTTTTCAAAGCTTCTATTGGAGCAAAATATTCTGTATCAATTCCGTTTGGAATAATATCAATGGAATGATTAGCAATATGTTTTGCATCTTGTTCACTGATAATCGTATGATGGTCAAATGAACTGAGAACTTCAGATTCATAAGCTTTCATTCGAGCTGCTTCTTTCTTGTAAACATATGAATATATACCGCTAACAACTTTAGCTCTTCTTTCCATGCCAACACCGAAAGCATCCATATAATCCAATGTCTTAGGATATGGAAGGTTCTTAGCATACTCTGACATCCTAGTCAACTGACAATAGATATGATCGGGATTAAATTCCTTAGCGACACGCTCTATTTTCTCAGCTATATTCTGATCAAAATAATAAGACACCTGAAATGGAAACTTTGAAAAAGCGGATTTGAACAATGCAAAGAACCTACTTACTTTAGATAATTTGAAGATTTTAACATCATAAACATAAGACTTCACAATTTCTAGATGTTCTTTTGATATTTCTTCATCCGTAATGGCAATAAGAAGAACTTGATGCATTTTCCCTAAAAATCTCAACTGGTGAAATATTCGAAGCTTATCCCCTTTTTCAAGTGGGTAAGGAAATCTTGGACACATCACTAATAACTTCAATACAGCTACTTTATTTTAGGAATTACAAATGTACAATCTTATATTACGATGGACAATCCTAGACAGATATTAATTGTTGAATTATTGAGTTTTCAAATTGATAGAATTGTCTAGACTTTGGGATCGTATACATATGAATACAGACGAAAAGGAAGTAATACAGCTGAAAAAAAGATAAGCAAAGCGAGCTCTAAGCTGACTATATACCAAGGCCAAGCACCCAAAACATCATAAATTGTTCCTTGCGCTGGCTTTGCTACTAAGTACATATAGTTGGCATCCAAAAGGAGATTTACAAGATAAATGAAAGCTGCAATAATATTCATACCGAGTGCAGATCTAACTATATCTCTGAAATTGAATCGAAAACCCAATACATAAAATGTGTATATCGCCATCACTGGCAGTCCTGAATGGATTAACCAATAACGAATCCACTCATAATGCGGGAATACATTTAAAAGTGTTGGTGTAATATTAGCCTGAATTGTTCCTGCCATTATCCAAAAGAAAATCACAGAAAGTATCATCCTAGATTTTCTCCAAAGTGCAATAAGCATAAAAAATGGGATCATATTACATAACTCCAATGGCAAATCTGTTACAATATTGAAATTACCTAAGTAGATTCTTATGAATGTTTTAAATAACTGGATACCATAAAGAACAGAAGTGAAAATGATCGCATTCCTCCATTTTTGTTCTTCATTCCATTTGTATTTCCCCATATAAAGAAACCAAACGCCAAACAGCACAACTACAGATACTCCCCAAAAGTGCTCTAGACTAAAGGCTACAAAATCAGCTGTGTCGGTATGGAAATCAGAAAACTGCAAATTATTCTTCTTTTGTCACTATCTCAGTTTCTTCTCCGAAATATTGGACAAAACGCTGCATATCATTCGCTAACTCTTGGTTACGCGTAGCTTTGAAGTAAGTATCCGATAAAGCTTTCAATGTCTGAAACATGAATCTATCCATCTCAGCTACTTGCATTTCACTCGTCCATAGATCAATCTTATACGTATCCAAATGATCCTTATCAAACAACGATAACAACATTGCTTTACTTTCTTTCCTTGGCGTACCTTCTGGATTAGCCGTACTGTTCCAATGAATTGCAACTGGATGTTTATCTTCATTCAGACTTACATCAATTGAAATGGTATTTGTACTTTTTATATTCTTCTCGCTCATTTGTTTCTTAATTGTAATGCAAAGAAAAGGAATTTTTGGACATGGAGAAACTTGAAGTAATAAGGACACCAAAATATTTATATGGACTAAAATTATGCATTGTATTCTTACATGTATAAAATATAGTATCGATACTTACACAGATATATATATAATTACACAACAAATTTCACGCACGCAATGCATAATCCAGGTTATGGACTTTTAGAAAATTTTAGATATAGCCAATTTATTTTTCAGATAACAAATTCTATGGTGTCAAGTTTCACAAGGTTGCAAAGAGAAGCTAGCTTATAAGATTAGATTTAGGTAAAATTAAGAAAAGGTTTTTAAATTCATCTGGCTTTTGTTTAAAAATATCAGGTTCCAACCGATACCACAT
>JBLHWH010000304.1:0-5886 GCA_047628935.1 Halioglobus sp.
CTCGCTTGAGAATGCTCTATAAAATACAAAAGACAAAGTAAGCGAAAGCTTGCTAGCATTTGATTTCGACCTCGGAGCCAGAAAGGATGGACGCAGTCAATCCTGATGGGGTAATAATACATTAGCCCCATCTATATCAAAACCCTTAGCACAATTAACAATTGAATTTGAAATACATTTCAACTTATAAATTTGTAATTAAACCTCGAACTTGTCAAATTAAAACATCATAAATGTATATATCGCCGCTCAGCCCTCCTGCTCATATGAGACCGCCTTTATCTTTTCTAAGTGAAAAAATGAATAAATCTTTCAATCCCTCTTTAATTGCATAGATTTTAAACTCCACACCATCAAACCTAGCTATTCATTTTCAGTAGATATCCATCTATAACCCTCTCAATCTTGTATCATGTCATGATATTCATTACTTGGCAATCCATTCTTAACAGTAAATTGAGAGAAAAAAATAAGACTCTTGGACAATCAAATGATTGGTCAATAAAGAAAAGAGGAATATTATTATGAATGATCTAAAACCTCTACAGCTAATATATAGAACCAAACTGATGGAGGGCATGATACTTTACCGAATGGTAAAATAAATTGTCCCAGTGATAATATCAATAATACAAAAATCCAAATTACAATTCTAAAATAGATTATAGAGTAAAAATGAAATAGCAAAGAATGCTACTTGATTTAAATACAAATGAGTAGAAAAGACACCTTTATATTTTGGCATCCACCTGTAAGCCAGTACCTGAAGAGGTAATGCCACGATAAACCATGCAAAAAAGTTTTGGAATGAAGCTAAACCTCCCTCAAAATACCAAAAATCAAAACTAGTAGCCATGTGTTCCATCAGAAAATCTAAACCCACCATCAATAGTGCACCAGTAACAGATACAATAAAAATATTCTTAAAAAAGGACCTAGCTATTTGTGATGTCACAATGACCAATACTGCCCAATAGATACCTATTATAATAGGTACCCCCCAAACTTTGATCCCCAGATTACTCCCGTATTCATAAATACCGAAAATCTGCCCCGTAGCCACTCCAGCTATTTCGACAAACATCCCTACAAAAAATGCTATCAAGAATAAGCCTTTACTCTTATTAGAAACCAAAGGAACATTTACAAAAAGTAATGCTAATCCTATAAGTAAATTGAGTGGAGTTTTAGGAATAAACCAGTCTGCAAAACCCAAGCCAATACCTATCAATGCAGAGCAAGTAAATAACCACAAAATACCTGCTGATAATGTCTCAATAGAAACAGATATTCCTTTGAACACAGAAGAGTGAATTAGCTTCTGATTTATCAATTTTAATACTTCAGGCATTATTATTCTTGTTTAACAAAATGATAAACAAAAAAAACTAAATAAGGTTGCTAACAATTTTTGCAGAATTGAGACATAGTGGTATTCCACCTCCTGGATGTACAGAACCTCCAACAAAATATAAATCTTTTATCTCTTTAGAAAAGTTAGGATGACGGTAAAAGGCGGAATATCTGTTATTACTAGAAGTACCATAAAGAGACCCCTGATGTGATTGGGTTCTGGAAGCAATTAATCTAGGATCTAAAACACTTTCTTCCAGAATAAGAGATGCTACATCAATTTTTAGTGTTTTAGTAATTTTTCTTAGCACATTCTCTTTGGCAGTTGCTATTAAAACGTCCCAATCTTGACCAAAATCACCTGGCGTATTTATCATTACAAACCAATTTTCACAATTAGCTGGAGCATCAGAAGCATTATATTTACTTGATATATTGATATATACGGTAGGGTCTTTATGTATTTCTTTTTTCTCGAATATATGATCAAACTCACCTTCGTAATCATTGCTAAACAAGATATTGTGTAAATCTAATTCTGGATGTATTCCTTTAATCCCCCAATAAAATATAAGCGCTGAGCTGGACCTCTCTTGATTCAATATTTGATTCGGATGATTTAGATTTGGAAGCAATTTGTGATAAGTAGAAAATATGTCCATATTAGAAACTACTAGATCTGAATTGATTTTAATATTTCCCATTCGAGCGCCTACCGCTTTTTTGTTAGATACTAAAATCTCATCTACTATCTGGTCAAAATGAAATTTAACACCTTGTCTCTTGGCTAGTTCAAATAGGCTATTCGTAATAGACTTCATCCCTCCTTTAGGAAAATATGTTCCCAGCCCCATTTCTAAATGGGGTATCATAGACATAATTCCTGATGTCTTATATGGAGAAGAACCATTATAAGTAGCAAACCGATCAAATAGTTGAGTTACCTTTTCATTATTAAAAGCCTTCCTGTTCGTATTATGTAATGACTGAAATAAATCAAGTTTAAAGGACTGAAGCATGGCCTTTAATGTATCAAATGAGAAGTAAGTAGTAACCTTATGGAGTGATTTTTCTATAAAAATAGAATTGGTCAAATTGTATTTGTCTTTACTTCTATTCAAATACTTCAATGCTTTCCCTTCATCGACATTGAATTTAATAGAAATACTTTTAGCTATTTCCTTGATACTAGAAGGCATAGAATAACGAACTCTATCATCCCAGAAATAGTTGCAAATCACATCCTTTCTATCATAATCGAAAAAATCTACTGAAGCTTCTCCACAAAGATCAAATAACTCAGTTACCAAATTAGGTAGTGTAAACAAAGAGGGTCCTGCGTCAAACCTAAAGTCTCCTACCTCTAAAGAAGTTAGCTTACCTCCTGGATAACTATTCCCTTCATAAACATGAACTTCGTAGCCCTTTACAGCTAGCCGAATACTAGTTGCTATTCCCGCTATCCCCGCACCAATTACTATTGCTTTACGCATAGATAAGCGAACAAGGCAATTTCAATATAGTTGCAATGGAATAATATGTTTTTCTCTAATGATTAATGAGAGACTGCGAAAACAGCTCTCCCGTTTCTAATCCTTCTCGTGCCTCCATTTTCTCCAAACAGAATACAATCAAAGCTCGCCGTTATTTTCCAAGTCGGATCACCTAGTTCATTTACTTCATAATCTATAATATCCAAAACAGAAAATCTAAATGGTAAAATTTGCCCAGTAGTGCTAGAAGTATAAAATACACCATCTTCATTTGTGTACGATATGCTAACTGCGTTATTAGGATTATCAGGAGTAGAAAACCCGTAAGAACTTTGATTAAATCCAATCGTATAGGTACTTGTCAGAGTCATATTTTGTATATTAATAGCAATATCTGTTGCGCATCCACTGCCACTAAAAACTCTTGCTGAATAAGTTGAGATATTCGGATTAACGATTATCTTTTTACTAATTACTCCTGTAGACCAAGATACTTGTGCAAATGGCGAAGAAGTAATAACTTCGATTTGTAAACCCGCATTTGTATTGGACAACTCTACTTTAATATCACAATCAACAGTAATAGGTAAAATTTGTCTTTCAAACTGAACAGTGAAAACATTTGGCAAATTATATACTAACCGCATACCATCCCCAGGTGCGGTATCATTATTAGAATCAATGCTTATGGACTCACCAGTTAAGAACTCATCACCCACTCTCCAAGAAGTATTTTCTAATGGATCAGAATCATTCGTTATTAATGAATAATTGTGTTTATAGCCATCTCTCGGAACGCTATAAAATGGATAATTACCTTTAGCTAATCGCTCCTCTTGTGATATTTTTTGATGAATTTGAATCGCAAAATTTTCTGCACAACCACTTTCACATGAATCTTCTTTCCCAAACAATCCACAGTAAACAATTTCTTCTTCTATTTCGACGTGTGAAGCAAACATGTAGTATAAATCATCTCCAGCATTGAATCCTATTGAATCACTCTTGGCGAATGGCACCTCCGCTACGAAAACGGGTAGATCTAAAAAAGGTAAAAATTCTTCTTTCTCACAAGAAGATATAATCACAATAAGTAGAAATAGCATTAATTGTAATTTCTTTATCATGATTTTAATATTTAGCAATTAAGTAATTAAAACCAAGAGATGGATAAATCTTAGATCCTGAATTATCAGATTTCACCTCACTCCTAATTCCATTTTTTCGATATAATACTCCTACATTAAATTCAAACCTTCTATTTAACAAATAGGATGTACCAATTTGATAGTTAACTGTTAATGTTTTAAAAATAATATTGCTTACCCAAACAGATCTAATATTACCCTCTCCATCATCTATCGATCCATTACCTGCAATGTGATAGTTCAATGAAATACCACCATAAACTGAAAGGTTGTTGAACGTTCTCTTTAATTGTATAGGAAGGTTAATAGCTGTCCTTTTATTCATGGTCAAAGACCGATATTCCAACGTACTACCAAAACTGTACACCTTGTCTTTAACAGAAATGATAGAACCGTTATCATGGTTAGAGTATTCAAATGCTAGTGAACTATTCATTGACCAGCTAGAAATGAGAATATAATCAAAGCTAACTCCAGTTTGCAATATATAGCCTTGATTAATAGCAAGGTTAGTAAAGAGTCCTGCACGAAGCCTTGTATTATCATGTATTAGCGACATCAGCGGTACTATCTCTTTATATTCATTTGTGAGTACATCCGTAGAACTGCTTAAAAATGGAAATCCCGATATAATATCTCTTAGGTTAATCGTTTTCAATACTTCTTCGTCAGTCAAATTGTTTGTTTCTAAAGAAGAAGAAGAAGAAGAAGAAGAAGAAGAAGAAGAAGAAAGACTTGTTTGATTTTCTTCTTTTATATCAACTGAATTATAAGATTCTTTTGAAAAGGATTTCCCATTATTATTATTATTATTATTATTCAATTCCAAAACTGCTACAGAATTTTTATCGTTGTTAACTATAGTATTGGAATTGGAATTGGAATTAGTACTAGCACTAAATTTTGGTATTTGACTACCATCTCTAATAACTTCAACTGCTCCAGACTTTATTCTTAAATCACTGATTGTGCCAGTTCTATTTTGCTCTACAGCCTTAAATCTCGATATCACATTTGAGTTACTACCTATCGATTTATTGGGTATATTCTCTCTTTCAGTAGTTTGATTATTTTCAGTAGTTTGATTATTCTCAGTATTTTGATTGATTTTTGAATTAAATATTTTTGTCTTAGTATTTGATTTAGCGTTTTTTATATTGCTTATTTTTTCATCAGATTTAGTTGAGTTTATTGAGTTTATTGAGTATTTATTCAACAACTTGGTCTTATCCGACTCTAAATTTAGTGCGTTCCAGCTTTCTTTATCGTTGACAGAAGTAGTATTCATAGCTGTTCTCGTATCTGACATCGATATAAATTGCCAAAACCCTACTAGACAAATAATCAATAGTAAGGCTAAGCCAAGGTATGATTTCCAATTTTTCTTAGAAGGTGGAATAGGACTTCTATTCAAATTCTCTTCTTCATCTATCAAAGCGGCCATCCTACCCCAGGCAGCAGGATCGTAAGGAGCAGAATCACCTCCCAGCTTCGATTTGAAGAGTTTATCTATATTATTCTCCATAATGGATAATTTTTTCTGTTTCTTTCATTTTTAATATCATCACCTTCAATCTTTTCCTTGCACTATTCAAGTGCCACTTCGAGGTGCCAACTGTAAGCCCAAGTTTATCCGCTATTTCTTGATGTTTAAAACCTTCAACTACATAAAGGTTAAAAACATACTTAGTGGTATCAGGAAGCTGAATTATCATTTTCCGTAATTGATCAGCTTCCAAATTTTCTTCAGCCTCATTGTATTCGAAGTTGTCAAGTTTCACCACGTTGCAAAGCGCAGCTATGATAAAAGATTAGATTTAGACGAAATTAAGAAAAGGGTTTTGAATTCAGATGGTTTTTGTTTAAAAATGTCAGGTTCCAGTCGATACCAC
>JBLHWH010000305.1:0-5799 GCA_047628935.1 Halioglobus sp.
ATGAAATGGGGTATGCGGCGCGTTATAGGCTAACCATAAAAACCAAGGTTTGGATTGTTCATTAACCCAATCGATAGATAAGTCGGTGAATTTCTCGGTAGTGTAGCTAGTTTCCGTACTAGTAACCCCATCCTCTGAAAAAGGCCATTGGTAGTAATCAGATACGGCCCCACGAACAAGTCCCGCGTAATAATCAATCCCAAATGATTCAGGATTTACTCCTAAGCCAGTACCAGATAAATGCCATTTACCAACTATCGCAGACGCATAATTATTATTCGTATTATTACGGATATACTGCTGTAAAGTAATTTCCGATTCCGATAAAACATCACCAGCCCATTTTACGTCAGTGCTATATCCATACTTCCCTGTAATTATCGAAGCTCTAGTAGGTGAGCACGTTGGATACGTCCAAAAATTATTAAAAGATAGCCCATTATTTCTGATGGCATCTATATTGGGAGTAATGGGCTTTATGCTTCCTTCTGTGAATCCATTAATAGCATCTTTCCCTAAGTCGTCGGCTATAATGAAAAGAATATTTGGCGACTCGATAATCGGTGGATCGACAACTGGTGGATCAATAACTGGATCTTCGGAACAGGATGTGAGAACGGTGATGAAAAAAAATGTTGCTATAAATAAATTCGATTTCATTTTTTATTTTTTTATTCTTAGAGGTTGTAATGTGTCATTTATTACACTTAAACGTAGGATACTCTAAATATACTACTTAATTGTGAAATTTGAATTGTTAGTAATTTTTAGCTCACTACAAGCTGGCAGATCAAAAGGTAAACCGTCTTCGATGATACAATCGGATTCAATGGTTATACTCCCTCCATATCCAATCGGAGGTGATATTCCAACATCCCAGTTTTCATTCAAAAAATAATTATTATCAATATTTCCCTGAAAAGTGAATTCCGTAATAAATGGATCGCTAAATTTTATATTACTGGCAAGGGTAGAATCTGTCAATGTTTTCAAGAACGCGACTAAAGCGTTTTTTTGTGTAGTTGTGAAATTCAACTGAATGGGATCGCCGTTGACGTCTGTTAAAGCAGCAGAGAGTGTCGGATGCGCTTGTATCCCGTTATCGTAATGTTCAACTACATCGTCCAGTGTTGCGAATCTACCATCATGCATATAGGGTGCCGTGAGTTCGATATTCCGAAGGGTGGAGGTTTTGAACCGAGCATCGAAAATAGGATTGTTTGGAAATGTCGCGCCTGCGCCAGGATCAGTTGTAACGAGATCAAGTCCGTTATTTTGTGGTCCAGGATTAGCACTAACGAAAGCTTCTGTAGTGTGGCAGGCAAAACAAGCTCCACCGCCGTTAGGTATGGTCATTAAAAATAATTGTTTGCCCTGATTTTCTTCCCCCGTAAAATTGGGAAAACTAGCACCTGGACCAGCCACTTGTGCCCTACCAACGTCATATTTGCTACTATAACTTACGATGCTACGAACAAACTGAGATAAAGCCTTTGATATCCGATCGGTCGTGACAATGGTGTCACCGAAGGCATTGAAAAAAAGCTGTGGGTAATAAAATTGATTAGAAACAATGCTATCTAATTGCTGCAAGGTCAAACCCATCTCCACTGGATCCTGAAAAGGCATTAGCACCTGTTCTTCCAAAGTAGCTTCCCTTTCATCCCAGAAAAAACGTCCTCGTTGATACCACCTAGCATTGATGAGCGTCATGGAATGTCGACCTGTTGTTCCTCCGTCAAAACCCACGCTAAGTGTCGCAGTATCGCTAAAGCCATTAGCCGCTTGATGACAAGAAGCACAGGAAATAGTGGCATTTGCACTAAGGGTCTTATCATAGAATAGTACCCTACCGAGCGTGGAGCCATGATCTGTCACTGGATTATCGACAGGTGTATTATCAATACCGTTGATAGAGGTTGGCAATGGTGAATTTGGTGCATCCGTTGTAAAATGTGCTGGCAGATTGAGGGTACTATAGTCATAAGGCTCATCCGGAAGTACTGGACTGATGGAGGCTAGAGAAAAAGTTATTGCGCTAAGCAAAATAGAAAATAAGCTTAAGAAAATATAAAAATGCGCTTTCATTGTTTTGTTTTGATATATAAATATGTGCCTTAGAGTAACTCCCATTTTCTAATTAGTACATTTCAAAATGAAATGTATTAATTCTATTTCAAATTGACTTTTACTGAACTGCTGAATCACCTTATTATGTTGACTTTTCAAATGTCCTACATTAAATATCTTTCGCATGTCCAATAGTAATGCACCAACTGAGCATACCTTTTATAACCTGATAAAAATAAATTTTTGTTGCTTTCAACCAAGGTGCAATTCAGATTGCACAAAATCTACTTTAATTCCTAAATCACTAAATATCTGTTTTTCTATTCTAATATAGTCAACAATGTCGAGCGATTCTGCAAAAAATTCTATTGCTTGGTTCCTTTGTAACAACCGATATTATAAGGAAAGTCATTAGTCCAGTGATAATGGTAAAGCTCAATCATCTCACCATCCCAAAGCACTAGGTGTGTATGTCCATGACACTCATCTAAATCTTCGGACCAAAGTAATTCTCCATCTTCTCCATGAGGACCATAGATGCCAAATCCATCTAACATATAACCCATAATTGCTGAGTGCCCAGATTCATGTGGATGAATATGATCTTGTAGGTTTTGGGAAGGAAAGTGATAATGATAAGTATTAGTGCCATCAGAGTGCCCTCCATAGCTATCTAAAATTTCATGCGCGGCTGCATCGTTCCCAAGTGTTGATGCACCATGATATATAACACTACCAGTTAATGAGATACCAGAAGCGCCAAAATTGACACAAGTGGGTTCATCCGCTACTTCTGGAATGGCAGGAAATTTGAATAGGATTTCCCGAGCTAGTATTTCATTCGGATTACGATCGTATTGATAAACCCCGCTTGCAGGGTCTATCGGGAAAATACCAGTAGGATGATCTGGCAGGGCATTTCCAGTGATAATACGTTTACCATTGCCATCAAGTGAAACATCAAATTCGCTCATCCAATCAACACTCCCCCCTACCTGAGGTTTGCGGGTATAGTCCCAGGTGCCATCAGCGTTTGTCCAATCGGTTGCATCATTGGCTCCTGCTCCATCTTCTGGAAGTCCACAAAGCCATAAGGATAAAAATTCTGGTTGATCATCTCCATCATTTCTTATCAAGATATTAGTCGGATCATTGCCGCCAAAAGGCAATTGGGTAAGATCAGCATTTTCACTGCCTGTTGGGTCTTCTATAATGGGTTCATTTTCCATTGGATCCTCTGTATCGAGTTGATCATCTTGACAGCCGAATGCTGTAAATAATAAAACGAATAGAAAGAAGAACGGAGATATCGTAGTGAATAGGTCTTGCCTGTTTGTCATACTTAGATCTTTTTAATTTCTTAAACTGACTAATAGACTAACTAAAATTAGAAAAGTTTAATGCAAGTCTTCTATTCTATTCTACAAATCCAATCTATAACTGCGAAAACAGTTTGTATTCCCATTTCTGCGACCACAAGGGAGACATAAATGGGAATAAATTATAATATAGTTCGGTTTTCAATACGCTCAAAAAACTAATGCACAGTGTAAGACCTAATTAAGGCTATGTCAAAAAACGTATATAGGAGAACTGACACCAAACATGGTGTCAATGCCAAGATTAGCGGAATCCTTTTGCTGCATACGTGGACACAGCAGATGACTTACCATCCACATGCCCACTGCATAATACCTGCAGAAGGATTGGATAATAATGGACATTGGAAACACTCGAAATCGAAGGGCAACTTTCTTTTCCCCGCCGTCGCAATGTCCAGATTATTCAGAGATAAACTCCTCACTTCCATTCATCAGCAATACAAACAGAAAAATCTTAATCACTCTCCGAAATTAGCCGCTGACTATAAATACATCAAAAATAAGTTGTAGGAAAAATTGGGTAAAATCAAATTGCAAGCATTTTGACCTGATGCTAAAAAAGCTTTTGGCGGACCTGATCAAGTGCTCTAATATCTGGGAAGATATACACACAAAATTTGTATCAGTAATCATCGAATTTTCAATGTTTCGAAAACTCATGTCACCTTCAGGTATCTAGATAGAAAATTGAATCAATCAAAAACTAAAACCATCAATGGTGAACAGTTTTTGACATTATTCGCAGAACATATTCTGCCTAAGGGTTTTGTCAAAAAAAGACACTTCGGTTTCCTTTCTTCTCGATCCAAAAAGTAAGACTTGGCTTCCGCTAGAAAAAACCAAAACGTCAATCCGCCACCGCCTATCAAAGACATAAATTCTCGTGAACTTATCAACCTCACCACTGGAAAAGATCCCTATACATGTAATTGCTGCGGTATTGACCAAATGGTTATCATCAAGATATTTCCGCCAATCAAAGGGCCTCCTTACAAAATCAGACTCAGAGGAAAACCAAAGGATAGAAAAGTAAATCTAGGATGAGGTCACATTGACTGACATAGAATTTCTATGCCCAAAATCATTGATTATCGGTATGATTACCAATATTTTCATCTTTTTCTGCAAAAAGATTCTCTTTGACGTAACGAATATCCTAGCTTTTTCTAAAATACAAACTCATTTCTAAAAAATGATACATATACTTCCAAAACTAAAAAAGATCGTGTAGTCAAAAACTGTTCTAAAATTACCATTAGTTTCAAAATAAATATTGGCTCTATTCCATAATACTCTCAGCGATTTCTCTTGATCTCGAAGTTTATAGACTTTAACATCCCAAGATGCTAAATCATTGATTATGTTAACTTTTTCTATATCTTTTAAACCTCCTGAAGCTATTAATTCGCTTAAAATACCATTTTCATAATTAACCTCAATCGTTTGAGAAAGTACAGGCCCAATCATTATTGATAAATCAATTTCACCAATTGTGTCCAAAGTTGATTGATTATGCATTAATTCAAGTAATTGTTGTTGGCTCTTGATAGATTTAGACAATTTATTGCTTTCCAATTTTATCGACTCAAGATTATTATACATCTCACTTTTAATCAGGGGATAAATAAGTTACTTGCTTATCATGAGTTTTATTAGTTTCATTCCTGTTGTTTATCTGTAAAGCAATCAAAATTCCTTTCACAACAAGAATTATCTCTCCAATAGCATAAATCATATATTTACCTTATTTGTTTTCGGTCAGCATTTTTTGGCGAATTTTTCTAAACAATTTTATCATTTGTTAATGGTTCGTGGTAATGAAGCTAACGTATCAAGTATATGCAGAGGGCCGACGAAGGAGGGCTTATGTCATTTACTGTGTTATAGGGCGTAACTCTATATTCTATTTTTTAGAGGCCGAACTTCATCTTTGACTGTAAATAAACTTGCTTTCCAAAATTCCAATATTTTCTCTATTTTTGGAATCAGTCCCACTTCCAAATGCTTTAGATCTTAAACCATTGGTTCTAAAGAGATCTGGCTCAGTTATATTAATTAAATATACTATCTCCTCTAAATAACTTCAATGATTATTTTTTTTCATGCCCTATGACATGTTTGTGTATGGTTTCTTGCGTCGTTAAACACCTAAATAATTACCGACTGGCTAAGTCTCAAAATGATGTGCTAAGGTAAATATACGATAACCTAGCAAAAAGATATTATGGAAGATTTATTACAGGGTTTTGCGAAGTTATATTTTTCAGAGGATATACTTCTTCATTTTTAATTTACAAATCTTATGGATGATCATGAAGTGATATTAATCGAACTGGTAGATAAGGAA
>JBLHWH010000306.1:0-5794 GCA_047628935.1 Halioglobus sp.
AAATAAATAATCTCGCAAAGCTATCCAATAATTCTTCTATATCCTTTTTATCCTAAAGTTATAACTTTTTACCCCAGCACATCAATTTGAGAATTAGCCCAAAGGTTTTCTTGGCTGATCCGATGTCAGCCTTTCTCGTGAATATTTACGGTCATTAAAGATATTTTAATGTATCTTTTATTTTTTTGCAAAACGACATCTTTGGCTGACCTCTATCCTTATAAAAGTCGTGCCATATTTGTGCATAACCATATCAAAAAACTAAGTAAAATGAAACATCTAATCATTTCAGCCCTCATTATTTTCATTTCGGTAGGAACCATCAATGCACAGTCTGAAGCAGTGGTAAAGTAAACTAGTGCAGGTCTCACAAAAATTGATTTCCCAAACAATGGCGATAATATCATAATCGGTGTGAACAGTGGTAATGCATTAACTGGTGGATTACGTAATGTAATCTTAGGTGACTATAATGGACTAGACCTTACCGAAGGGTACAGTAATACTTTAATAGGACATGCAGCAGGAAATACTGCCAGTGGATCGGGCAACGTGTCTTTAGGTTACAATGCAGGGGGAGCTAATACAGGTGATGGAAATGTGTTTTTAGGAAGAGGAGCTGGTTTGCTATCTGGACCAAATAGTGACCGTCTTTATATTGCCAATTCGGGAGTAGACTCATCTGATGCACTTATATATGGTGAGTTCCTCAATGATTTTATACGGCTCAATGCTCGAGTATTTATGAGGGATGGCTGGAGTGACAGTGATGGTGATACTAAGATAAGACTTGACAATGGAATGGACGATGATACAATAAGAATGGATATAGGTGGGGTAGAAATGTATAGATTCTCTAAAAATGCTAATGGCAATGTACTTTTAAATATTTCCGGGGGGACCTTAAATGATGTATTTATTGGTAATCAAGCTGGGGTTTTGAACACTGATAACAATTATGACGGTCATGTTTTTATAGGCAATAAAGCCGGAATGTCCAATACGTATGGAGACTCGAATGTATTTATAGGAGGGGAAGCCGGAATGTCCAATGCGGGAGGATATGAAAATGTATACATAGGAGCTGATGCTGGACAAGCAATGCAAGACGGTAATGTCAATGTATTCATAGGGTGTCAAACATAGAAAAAAAGCAAACGGTCTATATCAACATGTCGGTATGGGAGACGGATTTGATGGCGCTTTCCCAGCGGATACTTCTAAAATATTCGCAACTTTAAATCAAAGATTGTATCGATATGATTTAAATAATCAAACCAGGGCTAGTCTACAACCTGATGATCTTTTTTACAAAGTAGTAAAAGCTCATCCAACTAATCCCAATATGGTTTTTTGTGGATCCTCCAATATTTATAAATCAACAAACCAAGGAAGTAATTGGTCAAATGAAGGAGCATCTGCTTCGTGGTCTCTTGCTTTTGCCCCGTCAAACTAGGCTAGAATGTATGCTGCTGGTTCTACTGGTTACAACTCTGGAGGAGCGGGCAGAGCACTTTATACATCTACTAATACTGGAGACGACTGGACTACTATCTCAACTGGCAGTGGTTTTCCCGCCCTTAGCAGTTGGCAAAAAATAACGGATATAGCGGTACATCAAGCAGTAGATGACGATGTCTATTATTACATTTGGAGGATTTACTGCTGATACGAAAGTTTACTTTTCAAGTAATGGAGGTAGTACATGGATTAATCATACATACAACTTGCCCAATGTCCCCATAAATTGCATAGCAACTGCAAATGGCAAAGTTTACGTGGGCACAGACATAGGTATATATAGAAGAAATATTGGTGAATCTACTTGGGTAGATATATCTGACAACCTGCCTAATACCATTATTACAGAGATTATGGTAGATCAGGAACTTGGAAACTTGAAAGTGGCTACTTTTGGAAGAGGAGTATGGCAGTTTGATTTTTGTGTCAATGACATAACACTTACAGAAAAGCAAGAAGGAGACCTAGACTATAAGTGCAATAACATACTTACATCCTCGTCTATCATACCTGGCAGTATGGATAATACCGTGATGCTGCAAGGAGGAAATAGAGTAGATCTATTACCTGGATTTGTATCAAAGGCAAATAGTACACTGATAGCTAAAACGGCAGGGTGTGATAATCCTTCCATGCCATTACATGATGGTAGCAGTGTGGATAATGTGGCGCAGTTTTAGTAGGAGATAATTAATTGTCTTTAACATTAGAAACTGTAGGGATTCACGGTAAAAAATTATACAAGGTTCTCCATGTCAACTACAAAGCGGGAGCAATCGCTATGTAGTTGAAAGGGGTCGTGTATTCGTGACTTTAGTTGCGTGCGTACCAATTTCGAAGCATTTTGTGGCAGGTGAGTTCTGTACTATATGGGTTCACGTAGCTAAAGCATAGTATACATCTGTTTACGATATTGCAAACGAGTGTAATGGATAAAAATGTTTTTCTCATCTTTGCTGCATGAGATATAATATCACTGACACGATCATCGCATTATCTACGCCTCCGGGTGCTGGAGCCATTGGAGTTATTCGCCTTTCTGGACCTGATGCAATCAAGATTGTGGACGGAGTATTCCATGGACGAAACCTAACTAAAGTAGAAGGCAACACAGTCCACTTCGGTAAGATTAAGGATGAGAATGATAAGATGATTGACGAATGTCTGGCCACCGTATTCAAAGCACCTCGATCCTATACCAAAGAGGATGTGATCGAGATCAGTTGTCATGGATCGAGTTATATCATAGAGCAGATTATTCAGTTGTTTCTTAGAAAAGGTGTCCGCCATGCCGAGCGAGGAGAATTCACGATGAGGGCATTCATGAATGGACAGTTGGATCTTTCGCAAGCCGAAGCCGTAGCAGACCTTATAGCCTCTAACAATGAAGGAAGCCACGAGTTAGCCATGAAGCAAATGCGTGGTGGATTCTCAGATGAGATTGCAGAACTCCGTCAGGAACTAATCGATTTTGCAGCATTGATAGAACTAGAACTTGATTTTGGTGAAGAGGATGTAGAGTTCGCGGATCGTGATCGGTTGGAAAAGTTGGTAGCAAAAATCAAAGGCGTTATAAAGCGGCTGATAGATTCGTTTCATCTAGGAAATGTGATAAAAAATGGTGTAGCAACGGTAATAGCTGGACGCCCTAATGCAGGAAAGTCTACCCTGCTTAATGCACTTCTCAATGAAGAAAGAGCCATCGTAAGTGAGATCGCAGGGACTACCAGAGATACCATAGAAGAAAGTCTCAATATCCAAGGAATTAGCTTCCGATTGATAGATACTGCCGGTATCCGAAAAGCACAAGATGCAATAGAAAAAATCGGGGTAGATAAAACGATGGAGAAGATCTCAGAATCCACAGTCGTGATTTACGTTTTCGATGTATGGGAGAGCAAGCCTCAAGATCTATGGAGTGATGTAGATAGATTTCTAACCAAAGACCTCGGAGGTTTTGAAAACCTCCGAGGTCTTAAGACCCTTTTCATCGCCAACAAAATGGATCTCAATCCATATACCAAACCAGAAGAATATTACAAAGAAGGCCTTATCTCAGCGGATAACCTTATCACTGCATCTGCCCTCAATAAAATGAACATCGATTCGCTTAAAGATCTCTTGCACAAAACAGTAATCGATAACCCAGAACTGATGGATCAGACGATCGTGAGTAATAGTCGACATTATGATGCACTTCACAAAGCATACGAATCACTTGATGCTGTATTGAATGGATTGACAGGTGGATTAACGGGTGATTTTATTGCTATGGATATTCGTCAAGCGCTATATCATTTGGGTGAGATTACGGGTGAGATTTATACGGATGATTTGTTGGATAGTATTTTTACTAGGTTTTGTATTGGAAAGTAAAATTACAGCGGATTATGTGTGGCTAATGATTACAGAAATACAGATAAAAGTGAAGAATATCTTGATTTACATTTGATGCCAAATCCTCCTGACTTTTGGAAAATTGAGAATTACAACAAATTTTTAGAAGAATGTTAAATGCTCATTTTGAATAATTTCACTTACTTAATAACTGATTTCGATCCTATTTGAGGGGAAATAATTTAAATTGTCCGTTATTTTTATTTGTCTGTTAAAAACAGACAGTGTACATTTGCGGACATGAAAAAGAATCTAACTGGTCAAATAATCGATATTTTCAAATCAAAGCTAGGTTGGACTGCATACTACTTTGAGACACAAAATGACAAAAAACACGGTAATTTAGACGGACAACTACAATTGAATATAGACCAAGATGCTATCCATTTGGTATGTGAAGTTAAGAAATCTGTAGTACCATCATCAATTGCATCTATAAAGCATGCAATTGAAAATACTCAAATCAATATATTGGAGGCTCAAGGGGTCATCCTATTAGCCAATTATATCAGCACAAAAGCTAGAGAAATATTGATCGAAAACAACATCAACTATGCGGATACTGGTGGAAACATCTACCTCAAGTACAATAATATTCACATCCATATAGAAACTGGACAAAGTGATAGATCTAGCCTTGATGGCAGTAATGGTAGAGCATTTACAAAAACAGGGCTTAAGGTTTTGTATCAGTTCTTTAGAAGTGAAGAAAGGTTAGATGAAAACAATAATATTATTACCATAGACATTCCTGAATTAGATGACACATTAAGAGAATTATCACATCATTCTATTACATCAAAGGATACCGTTTCGAAAGTAATACAAGATTTACTAGAACAAGGATATATCTTAAAAAAGAACAAAAGTGAATTTGTTTGGAAAAATAAAAAGGCTGTATTTGAACGATGGGTAAGTAGAGTGAATGAAATTCTTAGACCATCTCTCGCAGCAAAGAAATATCGATTATTAGGAGAACCCATTGTGCATGGTGTAATACCTTTAGGTTATCAACTAGGAGGGTATCAAGGAGCTGAAAGGTGGTTAAGGATAGAACCATCAAAGCAAATAATAAATGCACCATATCTAATCTATACACATAAAGGGTATAGCGATCTTACAAAAGATTTAAGTATAGTACCAGACACAAAGGGTCAAATATCAGTAGTAGAGGCTTTCTGGAAAGATGATAGCAATATATCACCATCTGCGGATTTCCCTGTACTCTATGCAGATCTGATTAATTCAAATGACCCTAGAATGATGGAAGTGGCACAACTCATCTATAAAAACTACCTACATGATAAGTTATAATGCATTACAAGTTGATGGGCTAAAGGACGTTCTAGAGACTATAGCGATAGCTTGTAATACTTTGGGCATAGATTTCTTTGTCGTAGGTGCCGTAGCTCGTAACATTTGGTATGCCAATAGTAAGAAAGAACTCAGAGGTACAAAAGATATAGATTTCGGTGTATATGTGCCAGATAAAGAAACTTATGAACAATTAAAAGCTTATCTGATCAAGCAATACCAATACACTCAGGATAAAGAAAATGCATTTTGTTTAATTACACCTGATGGAAAAGGGATAGATCTAATGCCGTTTGGTAAGATCGCCAATGACGGTGAAGTTATGATAGAAGGCAGTGGTATGACTACATTAAAACTCGATGGATTCGAAGAAGCATAAAAAGAAGGGAGCATAGAGACTCAGATAGAAGACAAAACTTATAAGGCATGCTCTATACCTGGTATAGTAATACTCAAACTGATAGCCTACGATGACAGACCTGATCGAAGGATAAAAGACATAATTGACATTACTAGTATATTCGAACACTATCCAGATATCTAGACCAATATGATATGGGAA
>JBLHWH010000307.1:0-5771 GCA_047628935.1 Halioglobus sp.
CGCATTATTCATGAGAATGTGCCTGATGCTTTAGAAAAAAGTTATGAATTCTTAAATTATAGTTTTAGCTGCCTAGATAACCATGCCGTACAATGAAGCAATCATACCAAAAATCAAATAGTACAACATTGCGTTTAGTTCCAATTATTGGTACCTTTCGCGATTAAAGACTAAAGTGAATGGGTGTCGTTGCTGAATTTGTTAGAGAACTACAATCATACGAAGAGTACTCCTTTTCTACAGAAGAGTTGTATCAAAAAACTGCCGCTCCAGCATCTTCTGTCAAAAAAGAGCTTGCTAGACTAGTTGCCAACAATCAGATCATTAACCTACGCAAAGGCTTCTATCTCATACTTCCACCCAGCTATCAGCATTACAAAAAACTCCCACTAGAACTCTATATCGATAAATTATTCAAGTCATTGAACAAACCGTACTATGTAGCTCATTATTCGGCAGCTGCATCTTATGGAGCTTCACATCAGCAAATACAGCAGGATTACATCATTACAGACCCACCAGCACTCAGAGATATAGCAAAAGAAAACATCAAGCTACGCTTTTTCAATAGTTCCGTATGGCCGAAAGGAAATGTTCTGGACAAGAAATCAAGTACAGGATATTTTAAGATATCTTCACCCGCATTGACCTTTGCAGATCTTTTGGAGAATCAAAACAACCTGGGAGGTATCAATAGAATGTTGGCCATACTGGGGGAATTATGCGAAAGCATTACCAAGCAGGATTTAGAGGAACTATTGGCATGGTACGATAACAAAAGCACCCTACAACGTATGGGCTTTTTATTAGAGCAGATGGAATGGAATGCTATCCATTCAGATAAAATATTTAAGTCCTTTAAGAACGGCAAGATCTTCCCGACCCTTTTAACCCCACATCATGGGCAAAAAGCAGGAAGTGCCGGCAATCGTTGGAAAATAGATCAGAATACAATTTTTGAGAGTTGTTTGCAATTGGTGTAAAGTAATAAAAATAGGTGATTTAGAAGTATGAGAATTAATAACGGTATTTCGTTAATTGAAGGGCTAGAGGCTTTAGGGATGAATAATCATTCCTATAGTTTACGGTGGGTTTCTGATAAAGAAAACGAGCGGGATAACGAACATATATATATAGCACTTGAACAAGCTGAACGCTTCAATGCAAAGGCTATATATTTTAGATTTTTCAGTGAGGATACCCGTCCTCCAAGACCTCAAATATATATATATGAGTATTCCAAAATTAATTTAGGACAAAACTCTCCCGCTCAACTTCATCATCGCTTATGGAATGCCGGTGTAGTGCCATATGCTTTCATCTTTAGTGAATCTGAAGTCTTAGTTTACAACTGTGGCTTAAAACCGGAGTGGAATAAGGAAGACTCTCAGTTCACTACTAAGGCGCATGATGTAATTGATTTATTGTATGATGTTCAATCTAAAATTGAACAATATCACGCGCGCCAATTTGATTCTGGATTATTTTGGGACTCATCAGTTGGTAATAATTTGAAGTATGGTCAAAGCGCTTATGAGCAATTATTACATGAACTTAAAAATGCCAAGTCTAATATTATAAGCAGGGTAGGTCACTCTCAAGCCTTGTTGGTCAAGAGGGTTTTAATGATGCTTATTCTTATAAAGTATTTAGAAGACCGGAAGGATGAGAATGGGAATGGAGCTTTAAACCCCGAAGAATTTTATAAAGATTATAATCAAAGAGACCCCACTTTGGAGGGAGTGTTGAAAAATGTTGATACGTTTTCCAATATGCTGAAGGATCTTTCCAGTAAGAAGCACTTTAACGGCCAAATTTTTTATTTAAGTCAAGAGGAACTCATAGAGCTTTCTAGCATCGATTTAATAGTATTCCAGCTATTTGTAAGAGGAGATGCCGCAATTTTCCCATCATCAAAACAGGGTTTGGGTAATCTATCTCTATGGAAGCTATACCAATTCAATTACCTACCAATCGAACTGATTAGCCACATTTATGAGGACTTTCTGGCCGATGAGAATGGAAATAAGAAAAAAGGAGTAGTTTATACCCCTCCATATCTTGTTCAGTTTCTGGTAGATCGTACTATGCCACTTAACACTCCAAAAGAGGATTTTAAAGTACTGGATCCCGCGTGTGGTTCGGGCATTTTCTTAGTAGGCGCATACAAAAGAATGATCCAATGGTGGAGAGTTCGAAATAATTGGAAAAAACCGACCAGGGAAAATATTGACGAATTAAAGGCGCTTCTGAAAAATAACATTTATGGCTGTGACTTAGAAGAAGAAGCCGTAACATTAACTTATTTCAGTCTTGGTTTGGCTCTTTTGGACGCTCTATCACCTAAGGAAATATGGAAAAATGTTCACTTTGATAATCTTATTGATCAAAACCTTATCAATGGAGATTTTTTTAGGGTTAAATATAAGGAGGAATTAAAAGCTGACTTTGATCTTGTAATAGGAAATCCACCCTTTGACTCTACATTTACCTCTTGGGCAAAAAAAGTTGATAAAGACTCTGATGAAGAGAATAAAGACCGCCCATCAGTTCCTGATAATCAGATTGCTTTATTGTTTTTGGAGCAATCACTCAAGCTATTGAAAGAAGGAGGTAATACCTGCTTGATATTACCAGCCGGCCCTGTTCTTTACAATACAAAAGTTCACAGCTTTAGAAGTTACCTGATTGAATCAAATCGATTCAAAACGATATTCGATTTTACCCCGCTAAGAGCAAAGCTATTTATTGGAAGTAGTTCTAGTGCTAAGCCAGCTGTAGTAGCAGTATTGGCGGAGAATAATGTTCATGAAGAACAACCGATTCAGCATCTAATTTTTAGGCGGACAAGAGCATCTAGTGAAAAAATTGAATTTGAAATTGATCATTACGATTTTCATTGGACTTCTTACAATAGTGCACGCAATATTTCAGGCATTTGGCAAGCCAATTTCATGGGTGGCGGCAGGCTTCACCATCTTATGGAGAAAGTATGTAATAGGGATACATTAGATTATTATCTCAAAGAAAAAATTCAGAAAAGAAATTGGGTAGCAGCTGAAGGTTGGATAGAGTCCCCTTCTTCAAAATATATTCAAAGAGCGAATGAGTTATCCAAGTTGGACATTCTTGATGAGAAAGAAAAAAATGAGCTTCAGTATCTAAGTACTAAATACTCAGCAGAATGGATAACCGGACACCCTTTTATTGAGACTATTGACCTTACAGAGGAAGGTATCAAGAAAATTGAGGTCTGTCATAAACAATATTTCTATAGATCAGCAAAAACCAATAAGACAATTTTTCAACCACCTCATTTATTGATAAAAGAAAGCGTCACTGGGGATAGAATCCCAGTAGCATTTAGTAACAAATATTTAACATTTAAAGACAAAATCATAGGAGTATATGCACCTCAGGAAGAAGAAACTGAACTGAAAAAATTAGAATTGTACTTAAAAGAAAGTGAAAATGTTCCATTGATGTGGCTTCTTAGTGGTCAAGTATTAACTTCTCGAGAAGGAGTTCCTCTTAAAGGAGATATTCTAAATTTACCTTTTCCAAAAATTGAATTTGATGTAGTTGAAAAATTGTTACTTGAAGATATTCGACTTTATTATTCGGACTTCAGAAAACAAGGTGAAAAAAGCGAGATTCTAAATACAGCTAATAGCGAGGATCTTGAGCAATTTGGCGAAACGTACTGTAGAATACTAAATTCCATTTATGATGATTTCAAACCTCTTGCTCCAGTTCTGGGGAATGAATTTATAGCTTACCCGTTTATTCTGGGTGACCAACCAGAAATAGAAATCCCTGACACAATAAGTGGCATTGAATCAAAACTGAATCAACTTATAGATCATCAAGTTTCATACAATCTTTGGGTAAAACGCATACTTAGGGTTTATCATAAAAATGTGATCATACTATACAAACCCAATCAAAAGCGATACTGGTTACGGTCAATTGCGGTTCGCGATGCAGATGAAACTTTTACTGACCTATATAATCAGGGCAAATAATGGGGCATCATAGTAACAACACTTTTGGTACACTAAGCAGTGCACCTGACGGACGAATTATAAATAAAGTGTTTGACTTTGTCTCATCTGTCTTAGAAGATTTTGATGGGAGAAATGACGACAATGAAAACCATCTTACAAATGAACTATGTAAGAAGTTAGGCTATAAAAGCTCTGGTCTGTTTCCGTTTTTCTTTCACCATCAAAATATTGAAAATAGTGACCATAACACCTCTACGGATTTTGCAGCCTTTACAACACATTTTTATGCTCAATCAGAGACGTCTACAGGAGAACCTAGAGCTTTAGTGAAATTTGAAGCTAAACGACTTAGTTCTACATTACCTAATAGAAGAGAGAGGGAGTATGTGCTAGGTGAATATGAATTAGGCAGTCAATTGAAAAATTCAGGAGGAATCGAAAGATTTAAGAATTTACGCCACGGAAGTGATGTCCATCATGCATGCATCATTGGATATGTGCAAACCGATTCCTTTGATCATTGGGAAGAAATGATAAATAGCTGGATAAAAGAAGAGATAGGTAGTCCACATGATTCTACATTAACCTGGGATAATGATGATTACATTAGAATTCATCAATCTAGCATTAGCGGTAAAGTATGTAAATATTGGTCTACTCCGAAGAGAAAGAATTTACCCCAACTCAATATGCTTCATCTTTGGGTAAATCTTAATTAATCGTATGGGACTACTCTAGGGATTAAAAAACAGGAAGTGGAAGGTGTTAATGCAATGATCTTTTTTGACCTGTAGTTATTTACAGACCTACTCAAAAATATATCCGCAAAAACAGCAGAATCGTTATGAACCCATACCTTCAGCCTGCGCATTCCGTCCCACGAAAAAGCGGGGCTACATTTACAAACTTTCAGTCACCCACGTAAGTCTATTCACCCACTTGCTCTTTCCGGACTTAGGAACTTCTCTTTATGTATAGCATTGCTATGGCACCCATGGATGGAATCTATTGCATTATTGACTATGAACTAATACATCTTTCATCCCAACCAAACCAGTGCGATTTAGGATGGATTAGATAACAGCCTTCCTGAACGCCGCTATTGGACGATTATTTGGCCTATTTAACAAAGATCAGCTCCAACACCTTAATCTGACCATAGTGGCCGACTTTGATAGAATTCTATTCAAAAAGGTGATAGATAGTGCTAAACTGTGTTTTATTGACCAGCAGTCTTTTGATAAAGCTGTAAATGAAGGCCTACAACCCACGTCAATTCGAGCAAAACAGCGCCATCCTTACGAATAAAAGAAAATTTAAAAATCTTGCATGAGCCATATTGGCAGTGCTTAAGGAGAAATCTCACTACGTTCGATTTGACGGTTTTTTATAGCTGATGATGTCATAGGGTTGCTAGAAGCCTTACCGTCCGAGCAACAAGTCTCGTCAATTCGAGCAAAGCGAGTATTCCCTTGGAGTAAGCAGCGTCTTCCTTGCAATTACAAATGGCATCCCTGAGCATCTTAGCAGCGCATAGTACTATCAACATACAAATAAAAAAGGGTCTCCCGACCCTCTTTTCTAAAATCAATTAAACTTACAATAGGCGGCTGACCTTGTCGATTTATGCCCACAGAGCCTGTCGAAGTGGAGCCTGTCGAAGAGATCAGTTTACAATCACTCTCGCACTTTGATAGCCCTCAAAAAATACGGCATTGCTAAACTTGAACTGAAGCATCATTTTGTCCAGTTTTTTGGTGAGCA
>JBLHWH010000308.1:0-5770 GCA_047628935.1 Halioglobus sp.
ATCTGAATATAAACGGGTAATAATGGCTTAGCTATGGTTGATCTTAATTATTGAAAGTAAACATAACACCTTAAATCAAAAAAAAAATAGGTATAAACACCTGAATTAGGTACAGGTACTACTACTACTACTAGTAGTATAGTCACATAAATAGATATGAAAAAAGTACCCAACAATCCGATACGGTTGTTGTCGGATTAACGGATGGATTACAAGACGATAACGGATCGGTGATAAGTGGAGGTGGGGCTTTTGCCCCACTTCCATCTTCATCACTTGTTAGCGATAGTTACATTGTCATAGTTGGAAAATATTTATTGTAAACTGGTTACAATTCTCACCATCATCAGAGAAATAAAAACTAAGATAATTAGGACAATCACTGCCAGAATATTCTAGCCCTCTACAGTAGTTACAATTCTGATTTACAACTATATAGTACTTGTAGTAATTGTAAACATTATTTACTATAGTTGGCTTTCCAAAAAGTTTAGATATATCTTCTTTACTATATTGTTTTAAACAATTCTTAGAAAGCTCAGGTAAATCCAGATACTCGTTGGTCAATTTATCCTGATAGTATAAAATTTCATTAAGTCTGTAATCCATGAATTTAGTTTTACCGCCGAATTCATTATAATCAATATACATCGTACTGTCCTTATCAAAATTATAGATGTAACAATCGGAGTCAGAAACTTTAAATTTTGAAGAGAATTCCTTTAGAATCATATCATAATCATGGCAACTTTCTAGTGGCACATGTTTATTCGTTTTACAACTTGCTAACAACATAACTGACCACAATATTAATAATATCTTCATTCCACAATAATTTTCTTTGACCAATAACCAAGTTCAGAATGAACAATTTCTACAATATATGTTCCAGTAGTCAACCTATCAGACAGATCGACTGTGATAGATTTTTGTACAATTTCTTTTTTATAGAGTTCTCCTCCACTGATAGAATAGACTGTTAGAAAACCATTAGTAATATTCTGTGTCTTGGAATTTACAGTAAATACCCCATTTGTAGGGTTCGGAAAAAGTTCAATACCTTCGATAAATCCCAAATCATAAATAGAGTTGGTGCCACAGCTTGCGTTACAGTTTCCTGATGTTATTGGAGATCCCCCACAGTTTTGAATAGCCTCTGTACTATTCGCAAATAGTTTAGATGCACCTTCTTCGTCATCTGCTTTTATAGGTCGACTTCCGCCATTAAAATTTAAATTAGTTTGATCATAATACATTATATATCGTGCTTCTTCATCAAGAACAATTCCTATGTTGTCCGAATGATTTAACATAAGAGCATGACCTATTTCGTGAACCAGAACATTATACAGAGATTGCATTGCACCTGATAAAGCCTGATCTGAAATTCTAATGTCAACTTCTTCGAAAACATTACTTTCTCCTGCACAAGTTCTGATATAAAGGTCAGAGTTAACACTATTTTGAATGACTAATCCAGCAATACCACCACCTGTTGATGTAGATTCATTTGACACTAAACTAATTCCATCTATTGCAGCCAGATTTACTGGAGCATCATTATCATAGTCAACCGAAATACTCATATTTATTTTTGAACACCAAGCCTCCATTGCACTTTTGAATGTATTGCGTGCCCACACTGGTATATCTGAGCTAAAACCAATGCATAAACCATCTTGCATGGCAATTTTTTCTGATTTTAGACCCCCTCGAACATTGAGAATACAGTAAGGAATTTCTAATTCAGATGCAGATTCAGTGTCACCACATCGATTATGAACTTCGAATTTTCCCGAACATGGTGGAGTTGTCCAGTCTGCATCTTTATCGGTACCTGGTACAATTACTTGAATTTCGTTGTCAGTCCAAGAAATAATATCAGCTTGTCCAACTTCCGATAAACTTAATCCTCCGTCATCACTATTCTTGAAAAATATTTTACTGTCACCGTCTCGTGAAAGAAACTTAGTACCATTTATCGTTAGAGCTTCCCCCATGCCTGCAGGTATACGAGTTGGACTAAATGAAGTGATTTCTGGATCACCATTGCACCCGCATATCTTACCTGTCTCTTCGTCATCTGCGATAATAGGTTCGTAATATTCAAAAGGAAAAGGACTACCTCCTGTATAATATGTGCTTTTATCATCATTCATTTGAAACTCGTCGAACACCAGATTGGCATTCTCGTCACAATCACTCACATTTAAAATAATGGTTGCGTACTTCTTTGGGTCAGTTCCTAAGTTGAATAAATTATTCGGGTTTGCATCAAAGAATGGAGTCGAGTGAATCAAAAATCCACTTCCGTTATAGTCTTCAAGTTCTACTTCATAAGTAGTTTGATCCGAAATTATCTCTCCTCTGGTAAATTCTAGCGTTCCATTACTAACTTGATTTGACGGAAAGCCAAGCGAATTATACTCTACATAAACATATCCTACCGAATAATTTGTGGATGCTTCCGCTGTAGCAAATATGTCAAATTGAAGTTGGGTGTTATTATTAATAGGGGTCAAATTCTCAAAAGTATACGTTATTCCGATTGGAGTACTTGAATTTACTGCAGTAATTGGATCATCTAGATTGACCTGACCAAAAAGTGAATAGTTTCCTTGGCACCAATAATATACAGAACCTGAAATATCAATACTATCAAAGGCAATTGATCCAAGTTGATTGAAGTCATCTATCTTGACTTTTACATGCACAAATTCAGTTGGCTTATTTGTGAACGTGTGCATTTGATTGGAACCAAATTCTGCATCTGCAGATATGTATAGACTATTAGAAGAATGGTCATCGTATATTAGATCATAAAGAGGATTAGATAAAATTTCTCCTTTGGTTATTTCAACTGTTCCGTTACTTACTACGTTCTTACCAAAAGCTTCATTGTACCTTATAAATAAATCTCCTTTTCCAAATTTCAACCCTGGAGTATTAACTTTAGCCATAATGTCAAACTCGATAAAGTCAAAATTGCTGGAGTACTGAATACTATCAAATGTAAATTCAATAGATTTAATGTTTCTTGTCAATGGTAATAAGTCACAAGTATCTCGATCTCCGAGAGCTTGGATCGAGAAAATCTCCTTATGCTTTTCAAAGTCAAGTTTTGGAAATTTAGTTTCTTGAATAATGTGATCTTCTAGTTCTCTAGTTGACAACTTCTGTCCAAATATTGATGTAAATTTATTCAAATTACCATACACCTGGACAAATCCATATCTCTCATCAGAGAAATAATTTGAATTTGAGGAATAATTTGGCGTGAGAAACAAATAGCCTTCCTCACCCTTTGTTAGGTTGATTTCATGAGTTTTGTAGTGAAAATGCTCGTCAACAATACCGCCTGCTGTTATGACGGAAATTATAGAGTCTTGAACTTGGCCTTTAAATACTGACTTAACAAGAATCCTATTTTCAGTCAAAATGAGATTTCGTTCATCGTTCCACTTGGATTCTGTGCTAATTACCTC
Source organism: Halioglobus sp. (assembly GCA_047628935.1). Taxonomy (GTDB): domain Bacteria; phylum Bacteroidota; class Bacteroidia; order Chitinophagales; family Saprospiraceae; genus CAJXUU01. The sequence continues at coordinate 3,486 of JBLHWH010000308.1, forward strand.
ACCTTCAAGGACTGTTTCAGATAGTCTCGTGAGTTCCTGAATTTGTGCTTCAATATTCCAACTTAGGACTACAAGCATCATTACTAAAATTTTGTTTACATGTTTCATATTTTACCGTTTTATGATTTAAAAATTATCGCTAACGGCCCAAGAGCATGTGGAGTCTGACTGAAAGGAGGATTCCATCATGCTCAGTGTTATATTCCGCCTATTTTCTTCCGTATTTAATAGTTTTGTTATTCCTATACCTTTGATTATGATTGGTGATTTCTATACTATCAGAATCTATTCTTGTAATTTCTAATAGGAAAGGTCGATTTCTATTAGATTCATTTATAATAACAACCATTCCATCGAAAGATAAAGTATTTATTTTAGTTGAATCATTCTTATCTTTTCTGTGCAATATTAAGTATTCAGAACTGATTGTTATCTCAATTTCATTTTTGTTCGAATTAGAATCTGAATAATTTGATATCCATTTCCCACAAATTTCTTGATCTAACAAGGGTGTTTCCTCCCATTTAATATTCACCTCAATGTCATCTTCAAAAGTATACAATTGTCCTTCTATTAAGTTGTCCCTTATTGACGTTATGTGAATTGGGAAAAAATTATTCGTGTTAGTTATCAGGAACAGCTCTTTCCCAAAAACAAAAATGTCGTAGTTGTCTACATTATGATATTCATTAACTTCATACGAATATCCATTATCTAAGATATTAACAGTATCTATTTTGCTGTTATATCGAATGTACAAAACCTTGTTTTCAATAATAGATTTCAGTTTATTAATTTCCCTTGATTTATTAAAGGACAGTATTTTATCTAATCCAATCTGATCAACAAGTTTATCATGTTTAAAATATTTAGCATTCATTCCTGAAGAATCTACCATCTTAAGTTGCAGTGAATCATTACTATAATATTGATCAGTGTTTTTTTGTAGAATAAAGTCCTTGTCAAATACCCAATAGTTCATAGTTGAAAGAAATCTGACTGTAGATGATGAATCATTGATATTAATGAGATCGAAAGAGTAATTCTCGACATCCCTTCCTATCCATAAACCTTGCTCAACTTCCTGTTTACATGAAGAGAGTAAAATTATTAGAAAAAGGAATATTGTTTGTTTCATCGTTGTCTTTGGTGGAATATAACGTCTAATGTAAGTGTCGTACGACCAAAGGGAGTATGACATCTTACATATTGTTATGTGCTGCGCTTTATCTTTTTGTTAAATACTTATAGCTTTTCTCATTAATTATAATGCTTTTCAAGTCTCCATTTTCTTCATATTGTATTTTGTATACAAATAAATTTGGGGTGAAATTCTCGCCATACTTGACATCAATTCTTTCAATTTTATTTGATTTGCTGTTATACCTGAATGTTAAGTAATTTCGTAGTTTTTGACTTCCTTCTTCTGTATATTCAATATTATCGATTGCCTCAAGTCTTCCGTAGCTATCATATAAGTTGACTAATTTCGAACCTAACTTCTCTTGAGTTGGATTAGATTCATTAGTTTCAGGATTGCTTTTGACAGTGAAATAGTGATTCTTTTGTTTTAATAGTTTATCCTTACCATATACATATTCTAACCGTTGAATAGTTTCCACGTATCCATCACCAATATAATTTTTCATCGTTTGTGTACTTTCTTGAATGACTGAATCTTTCATTACTTGTGTATGGAGAAAATCAAATTTCATCATTTCTCCTAAATCAGTGCTGTAGAACTCGTTTATTGTATTTTCGCTTGGATATGAGAAAGTGTGAATAGTCTTAATTGTTTCACCTTCAGATTTATGTAATTCAGAAACTATTTCCAATTTGCCATCAAGATGGTACTTGTAATTATAGATTTTTTCAGATGGTCTTGTTCCAGAATGCCAACCAGCTGAATAAGGCCAAGAACTTGGTCTATTATCTATTTCTCTAATTAGCTGATATCTTTCGTTAAAAACCCAGTGTCTTGTTGTTTGATTTGCTTCGTCAAACTCTATCAACTCAGATAATTTGTTATTCGAATTGATTATCCCTGAGAATATAAATGATTCAATTTCATCAATAGTGTTTTGAGCACTACACAGATTTATTATTGTACTCATAATTATAATATTTAGGATCCTACGTTTGTAATGTCTTTTCAATACATTTAGTTTTTTTTGGTGTTTCGTTGCACATAACGTCCAAGCATATCTGACGGAGTCGCTCTTTAAAGGCGACTCTGGCACGATCATGCAATGTTACTTTCTGTTCTTTTTAGTTCTCTGTATTCT
>JBLHWH010000309.1:0-5741 GCA_047628935.1 Halioglobus sp.
TCGGTCTAAAATTCCTATATTTGGTCATTTGCTTAGCTCCCAGACATACCGTAAAAATAGTCATCAAAATAGCCATTTATCGCACCCTACCTTTGGGATGCAGGTGGAACATCGCTCTTGGAGTTCTGGGGATGGGTATAGATTCGGCTTTAATGGCAAGGAAAGCGATAACGAGGTATCGGGTAGTGGTAACTCTTATGATTACGGCTTTAGAATTTATAACCCTAGGTTAGGTAAATTCCTTTCAGTAGACCCATTATTCAAGTCTTACCCTTGGTACACACCGTATCAATTTGCAGGGAATATGCCCATCGCTGCTATTGATTTAGATGGCTTGGAAGAATGGATTGTAATATATTGGTACAAGGATGGCAAAGCTACAGGCTCTTCAATTATTGCTATTAATAATGCCGCTGATAGAGTTTCAAATGATAAAGGAGGATTCTACATAAATGTTGATGAAAGCAAAAAGATGAGTCGTGAATCCCTCCTTGATAAAAATGCTTGGAAAGATATAGCATTCGATAAGGAAAAAGACGGTTATAAACTTAAAGAGGGTACAGAAATCTCTGAGGAATTCAATAATTCTGTAGATCAAGGCTATTATAGTGGACAAGGAGGGATCAAATTTATGATGGATAATGCAGTTACTGAAATTGGATTAAGAACTCGGACAATCAAGTTTAAACAAAATAGTGATGAGCTTTTTGAAGTAGGAGATAATGAAAGATTTATTGCAGGAGCTAAGAATTTCCTTGATGCAAATCCAGATTACAAATTTAACGTAGCAGGATTTGCCAGTGTTGAGGGAGACGAAGAAGATAATCAACAGCTTTCATTAGACAGGGCACTAAAGTTTAAAAAATTCTTAGTTGATAACGGCATAGATGCTGATAGAATTATAGCAGAAGGTAAAGGCGAAATAGGTGGAGATACAGAAGAAAGCAAACAAGCCAATCGTAAAGTTGAATTAACACCAGTACTGTCACCAGATGAATCGTAAAAGGCAATTATTTATATCACTTTTAGTAATGTTGTGTATTGCCTGTTTCTCTAAGGTAGTGGCAATATCGAGTCCTAAATATATATTCAATAGTAAAGTTAAATCTTCTTATACTGACTCAATTACCAACAATATTCTAATCACTAAAGAGTACTATAAAGATGGAGAAAAATTTCGAGAAATAATACTAGACACCCTAAGTAATGAGGGTCTTTGTGTAGAGTTTTACATTGATGGAAGGCAAAAAGCAATCGGAAGAGTAATAAAAAATCAAAATTCCAAAATTGAAAAAGATACTTTAATAAATGAGTGGACTTATGGGATTACAGCATATAAAGAAAAGTACATAAAAGATGGAACTTGGACACTATACACGGAGAATGGAAGGATAAGTCAAGTTCAAGAATACTCCTATGGGTCAAGAGTAGGGAAATGGTTTATTTATGATTATAAAAAGGAGATTATACAAATAATAAATTATGAAAATAATAAAAAAATAAGACAAACAGAGGTCAGAATAAACTGATATCAGCATCCATTAGTTCAACCTTGTAGCTAGGTCAATAAACATAAAGTTACTTATAGTCTTCATCAACGAGACCCCAAAACTCCTTTAAGCTCCTCAGAATCTGTCATCACACTAATACAGAAAAAAGTAGATTACAATAGCGTACCTTATTGTCTTATGTTTTTTCTGTGTCCTAGCTGCAGTGCGACTTCTACGAATGTGTTGAATAAAGTTGTCCCAAAGATGGGAATTAGCTGAAAATAAAGGGTTTGGAAATGAGGTTTTCAAACCTCTAGAAATAGAAATCAGATTTAGGGAAATGAAAGCCCTAGATCAGATAAAAAAAAAGGTTAGATTCATTTCAACTCCTCTGGGGTCTCCCGACAGGGACCCAAGAGGAATCGCTAGCATCGAGGAAATAACAGGAAATAAGGTCATCAGCATCTGTCACCCCACTGACACAGAAAAAAGCATAAAACAATAGCGTACCTTATTGTTTTATGCTTTTTTCTGCGGCCAAGCTGCACAGTACTGCTGTCGTGTTCTCGTTCTGAGTTGTGTCACACTCGCCGCGGCGAGGTGCTGCCACATCACAGCTCTACACACTTGATTATAAGGGACGTTAATTTTAATCTATGTTGATAACTGTTTGCAGACAGGACCGTAAGACGTTAAGCCTACAAGACTTATTTGATTTGTCTTGTACTGCACCCCTTACTTGTCTAAGTAATATGAGTCTATAAAATTTAGTGCTTTTGGGCAATCAATCTTTACCCCCAATTTTTCTAAATCACCAAAATACTTTTCGTTTGTCAGACAAATAGTAGTTAAGGATGGAAAAAATTCTATAATCCTATTAACTTGATTGCACCTTAATTTTCGATTCGATAAATTTAGGATTTCAATGCCCTCAAGTCCGCTCTCCAACTTAAGTCTTTTAGACCCATTAAGGTCAAGTTCTGTTAAACCGTTAATATTATTCAAAATTTGAATCGAAGATGTATTTCTAATTCTATTATAGGATAAATCCAATTTCTCTAATTTGGATAATCTATGAAAATTAGAATCTAAGTGAGTAATTCTATTATTGGAAAGTGATAAGTATTGAAGTTTGCTGCATGCAAACACCCATTTTGGAATATTTCTTAAGTCAGAATTTTCGATAATTAGAAAGTTAATATCGGTCTTTACTTCACTCACTTGATTGTTTGAGTTGTCATTTTCAATGTAGTCATCAATAACTAAAGTCTTTAAATTACTACATTGACTTAAAATGAGTAAAATATCGGATTTAGACATCCTGGATACATTTACAAACTCTAAGGTTTTGGCATATTGAAGCAGTTCATTAAGATTGTCACCTCCGTAATGTGAAGAATCATTTATTTGGCTTTTAGCGAAATGTACAAAACCTATTTGTATACTAATTATAAATAAAATACTTTTCATTGTCTAGACCTTCTTTTTCTTCGAGATTTTTGTTCTCTAATAATTTCCCCCTCTTGTTTATTCGGCTCGCTTTCCAAAAAGTCATCTTTACTTTTTTTAGTCGGATTTCTATCGCCTTCGTTTAACCTTTCATATAATTTTGTGGCTTTCCCATCATAATAGCTGTGTACTCCCTCATGTCCTCCAACTCTTTCCAAATTTTCAGTCAAAGTTTCATTCTCAAGTCTTTCAGCCCTATCACTTGTTCCATGGTCTGGAGCAATAGTTATGGGTATATAATCAAACATATCATCGATGGGATAATCAACTAATTCAGGTTTTCCACCTCCACCAAAATCCCTAGATCTATCTAAAATGATAAACTCATACATTCCTGAAGCAATCTCGTCTTGAATGGCACCATATGCTTCTAGATTTGTCATGTTGTCAATTGTCTGACCTGCAGTATTCTCAATTGCAGTTTTTAGTCTATATGTACCTGTAGAAACATAGACTTTTGCCCTATGATATGATCCATCTTTATTTTTTCCTTTGTCGGGAATATTATATGAAAGTGTGTTTCCTTCCGCAATAGCATCCCCATCTCTTGTGCCCTTTAGAATTACTTTGTCAGTCATATAGACAGATATTCTCGTTTTAGATTTTTTCATTTGTTTCCAAACAAATGTACCTGTAGGTGTCGATAACATTGACTTTCTATATTTCCAAACACCTTTGCTTGCAAACCAAGCGATCCTCTCGCCGTCAGGATCAATATTGTATATGGGGTTATTTGCAACAAAATTATAAGGACTTAAAGAAGGATATTTTGTCTGTAACGGATCCATACTCATCCACCTCCCTAACCTACTATCAAATATTCTCGCTTCAAATGCAATTGTATTACCGTCGCCACTTACCTCATCGTCACTCTCCTTGCCATTGAAGCCGAACCTAAAACCTTTGGTAGTAGCGGAGTAAGAGCGTTCCGGCATTAACATCCCAAAGGTAGGGTGCGATAAGTGGCTATTCTGGCACCTATTTTTATGGTATGTCTGGGAGCTTATCAACAGACCAAATATAGGAATTTGTTTCGGGTTTAGTTATAGGTTTATCTAGGCTCCTTAATAGAGAAGCTAAGTTCAAGAAGAATACATCTGCAGTGCGTAAACACTAGAAAATAGACGAAAAAGAAATGCAGAGCATTCAAGGACGCAAATAAACTAAAGTGAGGAGAGTAATGAAAAACTCCCCTCTAAAACCGCCCTAAAACTTGTCCTCCTACTAGGAGGATACAGAGGTGGTGGACAGAAAAAAGGTAATAAAGGGTTTTGAATGAGTGATGGCATGGGTTTGCGGTGTGTGGGTGGCGATGTGGAAAAGTATTAACTTTAACAAAATGAGCATTACCTCTCTACAATTTCACTCGGCAAATACTCTTCCTCTATCACAAAAATTTGGTCTCTTATTGTATACCAAAGATTTGTGATTTTTACAATATCATTTGTTTGTTTCTCGTTTTCAAATAAAGCAGCGGATGCATCGTCAAACTGTTCTGTCACATTCATTTTTTGCATCATCACACTATCACCTCTAATCCACTTGTAAGAAAAGGAATCGATTTGATATTTCCCAATGTTGCAGTTAAATATTAATCTTACTTTATCTAATTTCTCCGACTGATAGCCCAAAGACTTATTAAAGCCGTTAATAATTAAAAGTGGCGTATCGAGTTCAAAAACTGCAAAAGAAATGGTGTCTGATTTTATTTTTGAATATATGTATATAGGATAGTTGAAATTTCTATAATTTATCATATCCAAAATCGGTAATAAGGGTGTTATATAAAACGAACAGCCTTCTCTCCTAACGAGTCCTTGATTAACTATTACATAAATAGAGTCGCAAAATGTACCTTCAATAAAAATCTTAACCTCATTTTCAACTCTATTCACTAAATCACCGCTACTTTTTCTTTCACATTTCTCAACTTTGTAACATATTAAATCTTGTGCAAATGTTGAGTTGCCAAAACTTAAAAATAATAGTATGTATAATGTTCTTTTCATTCTCTGCTAAAAGGTTCCATCTTCTTGTACTGGTCCACTCTTTTTGGTGTACTTTTTAAAATCATATCCGTCGTATCTACAAACGCCATTTTGAGATGAAATCCAAATAAAACCATCCATATCTTCGATAATATTATAAAGCTTATTGGTAGGAAGTCCGTCTCTGGAAGTGAAGTGCTCAAAGTCTAGTGTCTGTGCGAATAAATCTCCGTGGGAGCCAAAGAGCAGATACAAAACAAGGAACGCAGCAATATATAGTTGTCTGATCATAGAATCTTCTCAAATGTACGAGGAAGAATTGAAACAAGCATATTGCAGGCTATAAATGTCTATCCACGGTTCTGCCGCATTAATCGTTTTATGAACCTATTTCGTCAAAATACAGACATATTGAAAATCTTGAAATTCAAATTACTAGCGACTTACGTTTTTCTGTGTCTCCAATATTTGGCCGAAATTAGTCGTTTTTGAATGAATGCGACAGAACCCATGAATCCATACTTTGGAGAAGCCATGCTAAAATGTGGCGAGGTGAAGTTATAAATAGATATATCTTTTACCTAAAAGTTCAATAATAGTTTAGCTCGGGCTACATACAAGAAAAGCTTTCACCTTTTGGTGGAGGCTTTTTGTGTTTAATGTGCTCGGTGCAAATCGAAGTAAAATCCGCCGAAACGCAATGGAGGAGGATTTTTTCAATCTTACCCCAAGAAGCTTTAGCGGTACATCAACC